>JBKJLT010000560.1:0-7314 GCA_046596765.1 Ferruginibacter sp.
AACGCCGAATTCTTTATCAAGAGTACTGAGCGAAGTCGAAGTATTGTTTGTTTTGCCATTGAGCGAAGTCGAAATGGAATTACTACTAATTGCAAAATCAAAGCCTTCAAAAAACTTGCGCATATCAGCATCCACACTGGCTGGGTCTTTTACAAAATCCTGGTATAAACCTTCTATATAAGATGGATGCGAATTGGTGACGTATTGAAAATCCTTCATAAAAAAGTTGAATTATTTTTTACCCGGCAGCATTACTTCAATCTGGTTTCATCGCCCCGATAGTTATCGGTGCACTCTGGTACCACATAAAAAGTGAACTGAAATTGGCTGCAAATATCGGTTAATTAGGCATTATTTGTTGTGGAATTTGAAAGCAATTTTCTGCAAAACATGGCAACAATGCCGCTTAAAATTACATACCCTGAAAAATAATAAAAACCAGGCTGCAAAAATGCTTTGGTGCTTTCCATGGCGTTGGCACCCAAAAAAGCCACAAATATGCTGATGGTAAACACATCGGCCATCGCCCATTTGCTGATGGCACTTACAAAGCGCTGCCATTTAATATCCGGGTTTTTACCCAGCAACAGATAAAAAATAAGACCCGATTTTACCAGCGGTACAATGATGCCGAATAAAAAAATGAGTAACCAGGGCCAGTAATTTCCGTCTTCCCATAGCTTCTTAAGCATCCCAAGTACGCTTCTTTTTTCGCTGAAGAGGTTAAAATCTACGATATAATGCACAGAAATATCGATGTGAAGAATATCTTTAACCCAGCCAAGGCCAAGTAACACCAAAGAAACTATATGCAATATCAATAGGCTATAACGGTTCATCATAAAATTTGAGTATATTTGATTACACAACTAACTTGCAAAAAGAAACGCCTAAAGGTAAATTTATACATTTTCATTATCTTTTTAAGAGAGAAAATTTTACTCCCCCAATGGCAGAAAAGGTAAAAATATTTATTTCTTATTCGCATAAGGATATTGCCTGCAAAAAAACGCTTGAAAGCCACATGTCTTTATTATTACGTAACAACAATGCCGAAATATGGGCAGATCATAATATTGTAGCTGGCCAGCAATGGGATAAGGAAATTGCAGAAAATCTCAACAGTTCCAACATGATCATGATGTTGCTTTCTGCCAATTTTATTGAATCGGATTATTGTTATAAAAAAGAAATGGAAGATGCAATATACCGGCATAAAACAGGCCAGGCATGTGTAATTCCTATCCTGCTCGAAAACTTTTACTGGCAGGACCCCACTTTTGAAATGCCTTTTAAAGATATACAAATGGTACCCGTTGCAGATGGAAAACCAAAACCCCTCACGCTTTGGAACCCACCAGATATGGGTTATACCGAAATAACCAAAGGGATTAGCCAGGCATTATTTGACCTGCAAAAAAATTTAAAGGTTATTAAAAACAGAAATGTAGAAGAGCGCAGAAAAAGAATAGAATCAATGGTTAGTGAAAACAAACTTGATGAAGCCAGTAATGAGCTGATGGATTTTATAAGCCAGTTTTGCAAACCCGATGAAACGGAGGTAGAACCTGTAACGAAACAGCTGAGAACAGATTCTATTGCTTTAAAAGGGCAATGTACTTTTTTTAGCAACCTGGTTAAAGACCCTGCAAAAATGCCCGGCAATATTTTTGAATCTTTAGGTAATTTGATGAAGTCTCTGTTGCTGTTATTGGAAAAAGCGTATGGCTATTTAAGGGCCCTTATTATGGGCAATGATTTAAAAAATGAACCAGCAGTATAAAAAAGATTTTGAGCAAACCCAAAGCCTGCTGAAAACCTCACCGGCAGTTGGCTTTAGTGTATTAATTAATTTTTGCCGGAAGTATGGCAATTACGATCTTAAATTACAGGCCATTCTGATATCGGGTAAATATAATTTATTACCGGAAGAAGCCAGTAGCGGATTACAGAACGAGGCCCTGGCTATTTTACAAAAAATTGAACAGATGGTTGCTACAGGAAATGGCAGCGATTTTGAGCCTCCTTTAGCAAATAACGAAGAGATAAATTACAAAAATATTACCCGTTTTGATAATCAGAAATCTACTCAAGATGACTATGTATTTAAATGCGAAAAAATAAAGAAAAGCTACAGCACAACAGATTTTATGCTGCAACAGGTTGATATTAAGTTAAAGGAAGGTGAGATAACAGGCGTAGTTGGTGAAAACGGCAATGGAAAATCAACCTTATTAAAAATCATAGCAGGCGAACTTTTAGCAGATGAGGGCAGCATATCTTACGGTGTGCTTAATAATAACCTGCCAGCCAATAACTGGCCGCTCATAAAATCCAGGATTGCTTTTTTACATCAGGAGCTTCCGGTTTTAAAAGGTAACATCCGAAAAAACTTACAGTTCAGCGCAGCACTCCACGGCCTCACCGGTAAAAAAAATATTGATGAAGTAAATTATATTATACATCGCATGGGTTTAAGTAATTATGCCGATGCTGAATGGAAAAACCTTTCTGGTGGATACCGCCTGCGGTTTTCATTGGCAAAAGTACTGGTAAATAAGCCCCGGCTTATTATACTGGATGAACCGCTTGCAAATCTTGATATAAATACACAAATACTGGTACTGAACGATTTAAGAAATATGACAGATATTACAGGCAACCGCATGAGCGTTGTTATCAGTTCTCAAAACCTGGAGGAAGTAGAAGCTGTAGCGGATAAAATGCTTGTTTTAAAGAAAGGCACAATACATTTTTACGGGCCATCGTCAGATATTGGCATTTCACGTACAGAAAACACATTTGAAATAAAATCGCCTCTTGAAAAGGATGAACTTAAGTTAAAACTAAGCAATTTGTCCTTTTTAAGCCTCTATGATAATGGTTTTTATTACATCATTAATACACCGGTTGAAACCGATAAACTGAGTTTTTTAAAATACTGTGCCGACAGTGGAATTGTGCTGGATTATTTTAATGATATCAGTTCATCAGTAAAAAAATTTATTATACAAAACCGCTGATTATGTGGAAAAGGGTTCTTAAACATGATGAATGGCTGGCCACAAACAGTCCGCTACGCTGGCTTTGCCGTGCTCATATAATGATGCCACTGATTGCATTGCTTTTTTTAATAAGCACCATAATACCTTTTATTGTGCCCATCTGGACCGATTTTAAAATCATCATTTTCATTAACATATTTTTTAGTGCCTGCATCCTTTTCATGCTTTACCGTTTTCAATTTTTATACTATGATAAGGCATTAAGTTTAAGCCAGCATTTCAGGCTCTATCTTTTTAATTCGCTTTACATTTTTCTGCTGCTGTGTTTTATTTTTCTGGGGCCTATAATTATGCAAACAAGAATAGAAAAAAAATTAGGCATAAATACCGACAGGGCTTACGATTACAAAACATCAGATTCAACGGATAGTATTACAGTAGCTGACACTGCCTATAATCCCGAAACTGCCAGTATCCTGATTGATACGCAGATCCTTATATCGAACCCTGATTTATTAAGCACTTTGTATATTAACCCACAACCAGACACCAGCTGGCTAAATAATATCAGCAACGAATATGTTATAGCTAACATTGACCTTTTAGTGCTGGCCCCCATTGACACCAATCAAATAAGTGTTATTAGGAATTATTTTTACAAAACGCTTGCCGGCAATGATTATTATGAAAAAAACGAGATTATGATCCCGTCATTAAGGGCACTTAATGGTGTTATAGATGGTAATGTGTGGGAAAATAAAGATTATGAAAAACAAGCCATTTACGAAAAGTACAAATACGAGTTAAATGAAATTGTAAAAAGAGCTGTAAACATGCCACCTGATAAATGGGCACATATAATTAAATTGGCCGATAGTTTACGACAGTTATATGACTTACCACTGCCTGATTCAAACGATCTTAAAGGCCTTTTGTTTACATACTATCCTCTATTAGCTAAAAAATCGGCCAATATTAATGACAATGCGCATTTTGTAAGTATTAAAAACAACGATTTTGATATTTTTGTGATCCCATTCCTTGCAATATTGCTTATAAATATTTACGGCATCATCATACTCATGTCCCGTAACCGGTTATTGGGCTTTAGTTCCCTGTTTATTTTTTTATTGATTACAATATTAGTTTACAGCGTTTCATATATCAGCTCTTCAAATGGTTATATGAAGTATGTATTCATAACCGCTGTTGTTTTGGCAATTACTTTTTTTATTTTTTCGTTATTGAACAAAAAGATAAGAACGGGTATATTGAGCCATTTATTCATTTACCTGCTTAATTACCTCATTTTTATTGTTTCTTGGGGATTAATGTTTTTATTCTACATGAATTTTATACGCAATTTAGTGATTTTCAATTCACCACGAAAACACGATTCCTGGTTTACCGGGCTGCTGGCCCACCCGTCATCGCAACTGGCCACTTTATTCTTTTTTCTTGTAATTTTCATTTTTTTAAACTATCCTTTTATTAAATACTATTATAGTAAAAACATTCGTCCGGCTAAATAATATCTTTTATTTGGATTTTTGCCAATTATACCCCTATCTTTGCAGCCCAAAAAATAGATTTTCATGGCAAATCATGCAGCGACCAAAAAAGATGTAAGACAGAGTACTAAGCGCAACGAACGTAACCGTTATTATGGCAAAACAACCCGTAACGCAATACGTGATTTAAAGGCAAGCGAAAAGGCTGCTGCTACAGAGGCTTTTCCAAAAGTTGCTTCTATGATTGATAAATTAGCAAAGCGTGGTACCATCCATAAAAACAAGGCTGCTAACTTAAAAAGCAAGCTGGCTAAAAGAGTTAATGCACAGGCAAACTAATACTTTCATCTCTTGATAATATTGAAAGCCCGTCAATTACAATATTGACGGGCTTTTTGTTATTAATTAATAAACTTTTACACTTAAAGAATGTAACTTCATACCTTCGATTTTGCTAAATTTTATATGATAAAGACATACATTTTTACGCTGCTGATAAGCTTGTTCAGCATTGCAGTTTTTGCACAGGGTACCGAAACATTTACCAATATTCCGGCAAATTCAGGTACCTATACCACCAATAACTGGACCGGTGATAATGCTTTACCCTGGTCAGCCACAGATTCCCGTACCGACCAGGTAATGACAGGAAGGGCAATTACGATTCGCAATGGTTCTGTTTTCTGCAATGCAATTCCAAACGGCATTACCAACCTTAGTTTTAACCATAAGCAGTTTTTTACTGGTAGTAATCCTGTACTTCAGGTTTATATAAATGCCGTATTGATTGGCACAGTCAATCCTACTACAACCCAGGCTACTGCTACATTTACCAATATAAATGTGAGTGGTTCTTTTAACCTGGAGATAAGACAAATAACCGCTACTCTTCGAATTGGAATTGATGATATAAGCTGGACATCTTTTGGAGGAACACCCTGCGTTGAACCAACCAACCAACCAACCGGTTTAAATTTAACGCCAACTATAAATTCAGTTTCAGGAAATTTTACAGCGGCAGTACCGGCAGTTGATGGATATTTAATTGTAAGAAGTTTATCATCTACCTTAACTATTAACCCCGTTGATGGAACAACCTATACATCCGGGCAAACATTGGGAAATGGCACTATTGTAACATCAGGAGCATCTACATCTTTTACAGATAATGGCTTAAGTTCAAATACCCTCTATTACTATTTTGTTTTTGCCTACAACAGTATTTCCTGCACGGGTGCACCAAATTACTTAACTGCAAATGCGCTTACAAATTCTGTTACCACTTTATCGCCGCCGGCCTGCACAACCCCCGCTGCGCCACCAACGGGTTTAACTTTAACGCCTGCACCCACCAGCATATCCGGAAGCTTTACGGCAGAACCTACGGCCAACCGTTACCTGGTAGTATATAGCCTCAACAGCAGTTTGGGATTTACACCAACTAATGGCACAATCTACACTGCAGGCCAGGTAATAGGGCAGGATAAGGTAGTGAGTTACGGCAACACAACTACTTTTACAATAACAGGATTAAACAGCCTTACAACATACTATGTTTTTGTTTTTGCTGCCAATGGAAGTTGTATTGGAGAACCATTTTATAATACCACTACCCTATTTGGATCTGCAACAACTACCAATAGCGGCATACCGGCCGGTTATTACGACGCAGCAGCAGGATTATCCTGTGGGAATTTAAAAACTGCTTTGCGCAACATTATTACAACCGGCCAGATTGCATTAAGCTATTCAACAATTGATAATGTAGAAATACCTATTGTTGATACCATCCGCAGCGACGATGCTTTACGGTCAATCATCTGGGATGTTTACTCAAATAATAATGCCGGGCCCGAGCCTTTTGAATATAATTCATCCCAAAATCCCGCTGGTGGTTTTTGTGGTGGCAGTTCACCTGCTATCGAAGGTGTTTGCTGGAATAAAGAACATACTTTTCCGAGAAGCTGGTTTAAACTGGGAGGCTCAACCTATCAACAACCTACCGAGGCAGATCTTTTTTTAGTACGTCCCACTGATGCTAAAATTAACAGTAACCGGGGAAACATTCCTTACTCAACAACAGGCGCACCCACTTACCAGTTTCCAACAGCAGGTGCTTTTCCGGGTTATCCAATGCCGCCAAACCCGGTATTAGATAAAATAGGGCCATCAAATTATCCGGGGGTTACGGCTGCATCTGCATTTGAACCAGCCAATGCAATAAAAGGAGATTTGGCCCGTGGATATTTTTATATTTTAACAAGATATCAAAATGAATTATCCAACTGGGTTTCTTTAAACGGTGCTACCAGCATTACTACAGTTGCAGATGGTACAACAAATGGCGGCCTTTACCCATCGTTTCAATTATCGTATTTAAAAATGATGTACGCCTGGAATAATCTGGACCCGGTAGATGCCAAAGAAATAAATAGAAATAATCTTGTCTTTACTCAACAAAATAACCGCAACCCTTATATAGATCACCCGGAGTATGTGCTGGCAGTTTGGCAATGCACGGGTGTATTACCAGTTACCGTTACCAATTTTACAGCACAAAAAAATAATGAATCGGTTTTATTAAAATGGTACGCAACTTTTGAAACCAACTTTAAAAAATATGAAATTGAAAGAAGCATTGAAGGAAGTAATTTTTATAAGATTGGGGAAGTAGCCGGAACAAATTTAGCCAGTTATTTATTTACAGATAACAATTTACCAAAAGCCAATGCCGTTTTCTACCGGTTAAAAATGATTGACATTGACGGAAAATTCAGTAACAGTAAAATCGTATCGGT
>JBKJLT010000090.1:0-4482 GCA_046596765.1 Ferruginibacter sp.
ACTTTCAAACCAACCGGTTGAAAGTAAGATTTAAATATAACGATGGGAAAAGCCAGCTGGTACATTCATTGAATGGCTCATCTTTGGCATTGCCAAGAATTGTGGCCTGCCTGCTGGAAAATAATCAAACAGAAAACGGAATTGATTTACCAGCTGTATTGCACAGTTATTTTGGTGCTACAAAAATTACAATCTAAATCTCTGCGTAATCTTCTTTTCTCTTTTTCTCTGCGCTGTAATTTTAACCGCAGAGAAAAGGAGGTGCAGAGATGGCGCAGAAAATCTATTTTTCTCCAACACCCTTTTCCTTAATTAACTTGTAAATATCAGCAGGTTCTACCGGTGATTGCGGCGTAAGATTTTCAGCACCGGTAGCAGTAATTACAATGGTATCTTCCAGCCTTATGTGAATCTTTTTTTCCTTGTCTTCTAAAATGGGTTCTACATTAAAAACAACCCCTTCCACAAAAGGTATTTCGTAGCTGCCAACATCATGCACCGCCATGCCTACAAAGTGGCCAATATAACCTGGCCAGTATTTTTCAAGCCCGTTTTTTGTATACACAGCTTTGCCAATTTTGGTCATGTCGCTTACTGTAATACCCGGTTTCATGGCTTTTATAACTTCTTCTCTTGCTTCTTTTACACAGTTATAATATCTAAGCTGATCGCTGCTGAACTCGCCCTGCACCGGCCAGGTACGGGTAATATCGGTTACGTAATAATTCAATTCAGGTGCATAATCAATCAATAGTACACTACCTGCCTCCAGCAAATGATTGTTTGCATTGTAATGCCATATCAGGCCCCTTTCGCCCGATGCGGCAATGGCATAATAAGCAGGCCCTGCTGTGCCCATATCTCCATAAATAAAATCGCAGGCAGCTACGGTTTGATATTCATAAATGCCCGGCCTGGTTACTTTAATGGCTTCATTAATGCCCAGACAACCAATGCGTCCGCATTCACGGATCACTGCAATTTCTTTTTTATCCTTTACCCAACGCATGGCATCCAATATGGGGGTTATATCATTAACAACTGTTGCCGGAAAGCGCTCTTTTATTTTATTATAAAAATTAATTTCTTTCGAAACACGCCCATCCCAGGGATTATTTATTCTGTTGGCACGTGTCATCATACAACGGTCACGGCTCATTTCTGCCAGTTCCTGTGGCGACTGTTGTAAAAAAAAAGGTTGCCCCATTTCAGAAAAGTGATGCAAAATATTGCTCATAGCAGATTTTGAAAGCACCTGGTTAAAACGATACTCAGTTTCCGCCTGCTTTCCCGGTTTAATCATCGCTTCTGTTTTAATATCATTGGGAATTTTGTCGGGCACCAACAAAACAGATTCTTTTGATTTGCCATCAATGATCAATACTGCATCGGGTACTTCTACACCGGTGAGGTAGTAAAAATTATTATCCTGCCTGAATTTTATATATCCTTCGGTAAGCTCTGCACCCTGCAATATCAGGATGCCGTTTCCTATTTTTTCCATCACTTTAGCTCTGCGGGCTGCAAAATCATCTGCTGTAAAATATTTCCACATGGTTTGCGATGAGGCTGTTTCAGCTAACAGCATACACATAAAAACGCAAAGGATTTTCATCTTGTTCATAAACAGTGTTTTGATTAATTAAAAAGCCGTAGCCGGTTTAAATATAAAATAAAAAAAGTAGCCTGCTGGTTTTTTTGCACTACGATGGATGAGCGGAAATTTTATTCAGTTGCCTGTAACTGTTTTATCTTTTTATTCATCACATAAAACCACAGTGGTGGCACCAATGCCAGTAACATGCTTCCGGGATAACCGGTTGGCAATTGAGGTGCATCTTCGTGATGTTGCAATACCTGGTATTTTCTGCTGGCAAGATAATGATGATCGCTATGGCGGCTTAATTCAAAAAGCATTAACCTGCCAAGAATATGATTGCTGTTCCAGCTATGATGAGGCATTGCCCTTTCGTAATTACCATCTGCACGTTGTTTACGTTCAAGGCCGTAGTGTTCAATATAGTTAACCGTTTCAAGCAATAAAAAACCAATGGTTGCAGCGGCTAAAAAATAAAAGGTTATCAGCCAGCCGAACACAAAAAATATTACTGTAATAAATAAAAATTGAATGATTTGCGCCTGCAGCATTTCATTTTTCCAATGTAATACCCGAAGTCCTTTTTTCTTCATTTCATTATTGGCAATTTTCCAGGCCGAGATGTAGGAGAAAATAATAGTGCGGAAATAAAAAGTGAAAACAGGCTCATTGTATCGGGCGCTGCTGGGGTCTTCTGTCGTTGCTACATTTTTATGGTGGCCTTTATTGTGCTCAATAAAAAAATGCATATAAAGCGAAGTGAGCAACAATGATTTTGCCAAAACCTGTTCGTATTTATTTACCCGGTGCCCCAATTCATGGGCTACATTAATGCCAAATGTACCGCAGAGCAAACCCATGCTGAAAATGCGCCCGGTAATTTCCCACCAAAGCAAATTTGTGGTTTGCATGGCTGTAAAAAAAACATATAAAGCACTAAACTGCAAAACCACAATAAGGTACAGCAGGTAATCATACATCCTGTCTTTCTTTGCCAGTTCTTCCTCGGCAGCATTCAGGTTTGTTTTATCGGGATGAATAAAGAGTTCAAGTATTGGCATTAAAACCCATGCATAAATCATCGGGCTCCAGGTAATCCATCCATTACCTGTAAAAGCCAGCCAGGTAAGCACATATAATGATAGTGGCGATAAATATTTTAAGGCTCTTGTTTGCATATAAAAAAAATTGCTGCAACAAGTTAATAAAATTACGGGGGATATTTAGAATTAGGTAAATTTTTGGTCGCATCCTACATTTGCTACAGATTTAGAGATTGGCAACCCAAGTTAAAATTTGAGAAACACTCAATTTTTTTTGTAAAACAAATAAAAAAAGAGACTGATTTAAAATCAGTCTCTCTCGTATTGCTTTTAGTCACATTCAATTCGCCTGTTGATTCTGTAAATTGTAAGATTGTATATATCGGTTTACTCTGAGAAATTGAATATTCTGTGTGCAGGCTGCAGGAATAAATTGCTGAAAGTTTGTTTTAGTTTTTCGGTCCAGGAATTGGCTTCCGATACAGTACTTTCAAAAAACTCCGCCTGCATAATTTTCATTTTCACTAAAACAAGCCTGCCATAAGTTCCTTTATCATAATTACACATAGAAAACAGCCTGTCATCATCATTTTTAACGATACTTGTTTTACCGCTCAGTTGAAGACGGCAACCCGTACCTTTTTTATTATAATTAAGGTATGCATAAAATGGTTTGTCAATATCGCGGTAATGCTGCCCGTTAAAAGATGTAAAGAACCAGACTGTTCCGTCGTTTTCTACTTTAAGCGTTTGAATAATATTATTGGGCAACTGCAGTTCAGAACTCAGTTCAGTTTTGAACAAAGCAATTTTAATTTCATTAATTTTCTCTATTAAAAATCCAAGATTTTTATCGTGGTAATCAATTTGCATAGTTTCTGCATTTAATCAAGATTAAATTTTAAATTTCAAAAGCTATGCCAGAATTTTTTATACGGAACAACAGGAATACTGTATTATTTCTGATTAATCTTTCCTGAACTGAATACAGGCGGCAACAGTATTGGGCTTTTGAGGTAATAAAATATGTGAATTTTGTAACTTAATTGTAAAGTTGTATAACAATTACGATTTTGTTTACGCTCACCTTTGAGAGCAAAGATTTTGTTAGCAATGTTATTATTTTAGCTGCATAACCAGTAAAAAGAAAATGAATACACCCAACAAAGAAAAAAACATTAAGGGAGAAGAAGTACAACAAAATCCTGATCCGCATATTGACCAGGATTTTCCTGGCTATCCTCATTTACCTGCCGATAAAAAAAGTATAACACCCAATACAAAAATTGAAAAAAAGCTGGCCGGAGCTCAAAGTAAAAAATCAAAAAAGGTATATGGTGGCTGATGATTTTTTATTGCCATAGTTGAGGCAGGAAAATTACGGCGAACACATATTACCGGCACAATAATTTCTTGTACTGTTTCAACCTGAACCAAAAGCATTTTATAATAGCTTAATTTCGGCAAAATTATTATCAGGGCCAGGTTTACAAATGTCTTATAAAAGCATAATAAAAAGAACGGGAAAAATACTGTTGTACATACTTGCAAGTGTGTTTATACTGTTATGCCTTGTTTTTATCTTCATTAATATACCCGCAGGAAAACGCTTTATAAAAAACCAGGCCCAATCTTACCTGCACGATAAATTAAAAACCAGGGTTGTTATTGGCTCCATTAATTACAGTTTACCCAATTCGGTTGAAATAAATAATCTTTATGTAGAGGACCCGAAAAAAGACACGCTACTTTATGGAGAAAGGATTTTTGCAGAAATAAGTATGCTCAAATTAATATGGGGTAATACGGATGTAAAGCAGGTGGCTTTAAAAAATATTTTTC
>JBKJLT010000098.1:0-2688 GCA_046596765.1 Ferruginibacter sp.
AGCCATAAAACCTTAGTTTTGCACCGCGAAGTAGAGCAGCGGTAGCTCGTCGGGCTCATAACCCGAAGGTCACTGGTTCGATCCCAGTCTTCGCAACTAAATCCTCAGATCACAAGGTTTGAGGTTTTTTTATTCTTAGCAGGTTTTCGCTAATGAATTTGATTATCTCCTCCTTTTCTGCGGCAGTTATGGTAATCATCCTCATACAAGGGCTCGCTAACAGCTAATTGCTTACAGCTAAAAGCTAAATCATGAAATCAGGTTTCGTAAATATTTTTGGTAAACCCAATGCAGGCAAAAGCACGTTGCTGAATGCGCTCATGGGAGAGAAGATGGCTATTGTTTCGCACAAAGTGCAAACAACGAGGCATCGCATTAAAGCCATTTTAACTGAAAAAGATTACCAGATAATTTTTTCTGATACGCCGGGTATTATAGAACCTAAATACAAACTGCATGAAAAAATGATGGATGCCGTAAGGGGTAGCCTGGAAGATGCAGACGTTGCATTATTGATTACCGATGTAAGAGAGAATATAGATGAAAGTCATGCTATTTTTACTTCATTAAAATTGAAAGCCCCTGCCATTGTAATTTTGAACAAGGCCGATACGGTTAATGGAGAGCAATTAAAAACAACTGCTGCATTTTTTGCAGCGCAGCCTTATTGTAAAGAAGTGGTTTCATTATCCGCCTTAAAAAAGACGGGGATTGACGAACTCTTGCAAGTTATTCTTACATATCTGCCCGAAGGACAACCTTTTTATGAAGGGGATGACCTGAGCGATTTACCAACCAAATTTTTTGTAAGTGAAATTATTCGGGAGAAAATATTCTTATTATACGGAGAAGAGATACCCTATCACGCAACTGTACTTGTTCAGGAGTTTAAAGAAAAAGCATCGCTTACAAAAATAGGTGCCGAGATTATTGTGCAGCGTGAAACCCAGAAGGGGATTATACTTGGCGGCGGTGGCAGCATGATAAAAAAACTGGGCACCGATGCCAGAAAAGATATTGAAACATTCCTGGGAAGAAAAGTATTTTTAGAATTATTTGTAAAAGTAAGGCCCAAGTGGAGAGACAATGAGTTTCAGTTGAAGGAGTATGGATATTGAGCAGTGGGCAGTGGGCAGTGGGCAGCTTAATTTTTCGGATTTGCAAGATAAAATATTGTAGCAATGGGAAATTATAGGGATTTGGATGTTTTCAAAAAAGCATATGCACTGGCAATGAAAATATTTGAGATAAGCAAATCATTTCCATCGGAAGAAAAGTATAGTTTGACGGATCAAGTGAGAAGGAGCTCGAGATCTGTGTGTGTAAATTTTGGGGAGGCTTATCGCAGAAGAAAATATCCAGCTCACTTTGTAAGTAAGCTCACAGATTCAGATGCGGAGAATACAGAAACAGAAATTTGGATAAAATTTTCTTTTGACTGTAAATATATAAGCGATGCTGTATTTTCAGATCTTGAAACTAGTAGTGCGGAGGTAGGTAGGATGTTAGGACACATGATTAACAACCCTGAAAAATATTTATAACATAAAAAATAAACATGCTGCAAATTGCCAACTGCAAATTGCGAATTGCCAACTTTAAAAAAATGCAGACTGCAAATTGCCAACTGGCAATTGCCAACTGCCAATTGAAAAAATGAGTTTCACAGTAGCAATAACAGGCAGGCCCAATGTGGGTAAAAGTACATTCTTCAATCGTTTGCTGGAGCAGCGTAAAGCCATTGTTGATGATATCAGCGGGGTGACCCGTGACAGGCAGTATGGTGTAGCCGATTGGGCCGGAAAATCTTTTAATGTAATTGATACCGGCGGTTTTGTTGCCGGCAGCAATGATGTGTTTGAAAAAGAAATACGCAAGCAGGTGGTAATTGCCATTGAGGAAGCCAATGCCATTATTTTTATGGTAGATGCATCAACCGGTATCACCGAACTGGATAACAGTATGGTTGATTTGCTGCGCAGAAGTAAAAAGCCGGTTTTTTTGGTAGTTAATAAAGTAGATAATCATGAGCGGTTGATGGAAGCCAGTGAATTTTATGCGCTGGGTTTCGAGCATATATTTTTTGTTTCTTCTATCAGCGGCAGCGGCACAGGCGAAATACTGGATGCGATTACAGAAAATATCAGTGAAAAGGATTCGGATGAAGCTGCAACAGAAACCGACCTGCCAAAAATCTCTATTATTGGTCAGCCCAATGTTGGTAAATCATCTTTACTAAATGCATTGATAGGGCAGGAGCGAACCATCGTAAGTGATATTGCCGGCACAACAAGAGATACCATTCATACACACTATAATTTGTTCAACAAAGAATTTATGCTGATTGATACCGCCGGTATCAGGCGTAAGGCCAAGGTACATGAAGACCTTGAATTTTATTCCGTGATACGTGCTATAAAAGCGGTGGATGAATCGGATGTGTGTATGCTGATGCTGGATGCCGGCAAGGGAATTACAGCACAGGACCTTTCAATTTTTTCGCTGGCCGTAAAAAAAGGAAAGGGCATTGTGGTGCTGGTTAACAAATGGGATTTGATTGATGAAAAGAAAACCAACACAACAAAAGATTACGAAAAAGAATTAAAGAAAAAATTTGCCCCCTTCAGCGATGTGCCCATTATTTTTATATCGGTTACCGAAAAGCAACGCATATTTAAAAGTATTGAA
>JBKJLT010000137.1:0-4405 GCA_046596765.1 Ferruginibacter sp.
TAAAATATCTAAAATATTTGATTGGTATAAAGAAGATTTTGCAAACGTGATTACATTCCTGAACAAGTATAGTAATACCAAAATAAATTCCGGCGCAAAAATTGAGTATAAAAGTTATGATTGGAGCCTGAACGGAAAATGATTTCCAACAACCAATAAAACAGCATGGAGCATATCGTAATCATTGGAAATGGAATTGCCGGCGTTACTGCTGCACGGCATATCAGAAAGCAATCCAATAAAAAAATCACTATCATTTCTAAAGAATCTGAATATTTTTTTTCACGTACTGCACTTATGTACGTGTACATGGGGCATATGAAGTTTGAGCATACGCAACCTTATGAAAATAATTTCTGGAAGGATAATGATATTGAATTAATGAAAGGAGTTGTAAAGCATGTTGATGCAAAAGCAAAAACTTTGGAAATGGGGGATGGAAGTAAAATTATTTTTGATAAATTATTAATTGCATCCGGAAGTAAATCAAATATGTTTGGTTGGCCGGGCCAGGATTTGAAAGGAGTAACTGGCCTTTACAGTAAACAAGATCTGGAAACATTGCATGAATATTCCCGGGGATGCAAAAGAGCTGTTGTAGTTGGTGGCGGTTTGATAGGCATTGAATTAGCGGAAATGTTACATTCCAGGAACATACCGGTTACTTTTTTGGTAAGAGAAAAAAGTTTTTGGGATAATATATTACCTGCTGAAGAAAGTGACATGATTAACAGGCATATTACTGAACATGGAATTGACCTGCGTTTGGAAACAGAATTGAAAGAAATTATTGCAGATAAAAATGGAAGAGCAACTGCGGTTATTACAAATACCGGTGAAAAAATTTCTTGCGAAATAGTTGGACTTACCGCCGGAGTTTCTCCTAATGTAAATTTTTTAAAAGACAGTGGAATTGATTTAGATAAAGGTGTATTGGTGAATGAATATTTAGAAACAAGTGTACCGGATATTTATGCATTGGGCGATTGCGCCCAGCAGCGGGAAGCTATCGGCAGCCGTAAACCCATTGAGGCAGTATGGTACACGGGCCGTATGATGGGAGAGGCTGTTGCACAAACTATTTGCGGAAACAAAATGGCATACAATCCCGGGCACTGGTTTAACTCAGCAAAATTTTTTGATATTGAATACCAAACTTACGGTTGGGTTTGGGCTAAGCCAAAAGACAATGAATTTCATTTTTATTGGGAACACGCTGATGGGAAAAAAGGGATACGTTTAGCGTATGATAACCATACAAATGCTTTTTTAGGTGTTAATCTTTTTGGAATAAGAATGCGCCATGAATTTTTTGACAAGATGCTTACAGAACAGCGGAGTGTTGAATATGTAATCGAAAATCTTGCATCAGCTAACTTTGATCCTGAATTTTATAAAACATACGAACGTGATATACAGCAGGCTTTTGTAAATAAACCGGCGTATGCCTCATATTAAGAATTATGGAAAAAAATTATCCTGACTTATCTGTTACTGCTGCCAATACAACCATGCCTGCAAAACAAAAGCTTGGTGTTTTTCTGGGCATGTTGGGTTTATTTATTTTTGTACTTGCGCTGTGTAATGTGCAGTTGCCTTTTAAAACGTTGTGGCTCACTTTTTCTATTCTTTCTATTTTTTCGGGCATTATATTATTTGCCAACGATTTGTATTTGAACAAACCCGCAGGCATTCAGTTTAATGGCACATGGTTTAAACCCATAAGCAGCCGTGGTTTGCTGGCGTGGGCGGCAGGCATTGCTATTACACTTCTTTACATAGTACTATACTGGTATCCCCAATATTTGGGCTACAATGAAAAAGGATATAACAGAGGCCTGGTTTCACTTTTTGACCCGCTTAGTAAATTGCTGAATGGCAAGCCTGCATCGCAATGGTTTGTATATGGAACTTTATATACGATCGCTGTTTTAGGCATGGGTTATAAATTTATTTTAAAGTACAGGCATAATAAATACCAGGTAGTACGTACCATATCTGTAATGTTTTTCCAATTGGGTTTTGCATTTCTTATTCCTGAAATACTTGCTAAACTTAATCCTGACACGCCTTATTACAGTAAAGACCTTAAAAATATGTGGCCGCTTAATTATTCTTTTTTTCACGATTGGAATATGAAAGCTATGATTGACGATGGTTACCTGGGATTGTTTGTTCTTGGTTTTGGACTTGCTATGATATTTATTATTTCGCCCATACTCACTTATTTTTATGGCAAGCGTTGGTATTGCAGTTGGGTTTGCGGTTGCGGCGGTTTGGCAGAAACTGCAGGGGATTCTTTCCGCCATCTTTCAGATAAATCAACAAAAGCCTGGAAGTTTGAACGCTGGAGTATTCACACAGTATTGGTGTTTGTTTTTATTATGACCGTTGCTGTTATATATTCTTTCCTGGGCAAAAATCCAGACTATAGTATTATTACACGTAATCAATTTACTTATGGCATTGTTGCATTAACAGCATTGTCTGTAGCAGTATTATTTTTTTTCAAGCGAAAAAATATGGATAAGGATGCTGTGTTTACAATGGTTTCGCTTGCGGTAATAATAGTAGCAGTATTTATTATGAATTTTACTGCCGGTAAAGAAAACATTTTCTTTTTTGATAATTATGCATTGCAAAAATGGTATGGATTTTTTATTGCGTCAATATTCAGCGGGGTTATAGGTGTTGGTTTTTACCCGATAATGGGTAGCAGGGTCTGGTGCCGGTTTGGTTGCCCGATGGCGGCTATACTGGGTTTACAGCAACGTTTATTTTCACGTTTCAGAATAACAACAAATGGGGGTCAATGCATATCCTGCGGTAATTGCAGCAATGCCTGCGAAATGGGTATTGATGTGAGAGCCTATGCTCAAAAGGGAGAAAATATTGTGCGGTCATCCTGTGTAGGTTGCGGAATTTGTTCGGCAGTGTGCCCCCGTGGGGTTTTAAAATTAGAAAATGCAAATGACGATGGACGAATAAATGGCGATGCCACATTGTTGGGAAATGATGTTAACTTGCTCAACTTATTAAAGCAACGAAAGTAAAAAGCAATCGGCTGTTTACGGAAAATTATCAGGGTAATAATTTCGGTATATAATGTAGATGGTTCGATTAATAAAGCAGTGCAGGATATAAGATCGTTTGTTGCAGAAATCATCGTGGTAAACAATATTTCATCTAACAACACAGCCGGCCCGGGAGCGGCTGTAGCTCCGTAGTTTTATCAGAAAAACACCCAATGTATGGTTAGGCCATCATTAAAGGAAAGGAATACGTTGGCTGGTATAAACATCTTTGGCTGGATTTTGAAATACAGTATTAAATAACATGACGCTTTACATTGCCCATATCATAACTTTTTTATACAGCCTGAGTTTGCTGATGATTTTTTTGTACAGCCTTTCCCAGTTGAGCTTGTTGCGAAACTATATCCAGTCAAAAAAGAAGATAAATGACGATAAGCTTTTTGATTTAAATAATGTTGATGAAGTTCCACTGGTAACTGTTCAATTACCGGTGTACAATGAAAAATATGTTATTGAAAGATTATTACTTTGCATGGCCCGGTTAGATTATCCTAAACCTAAATTGCAGATACAGGTACTGGATGATAGCACCGACGATAGCGTTGATTTAACTGCAAAATTGGTTAAGCAGTTAAAATCTGAAGGCTATGATATAAACCATGTGAGAAGAACCTTGCGGACAGAATTTAAGGCAGGCGCATTAAAAGAAGGATTGAAAGATGCCACCGGTGAATTTATAGCCATTTTTGATGCAGATTTTTTGCCCGAACCAGATTGGCTTAAAAGAACTGTCATTTATTTTAAAGACCCGGAAGTTGGCGTGGTGCAAAGCAGGTGGGGACATATAAACCGCAATTATTCAACGCTTACTAAAATACAGGCATTTGCTTTGGATTCTCATTTTACGCTGGAGCAAACTGGAAGAAATGCGAAGAATCATTTTATAAATTTTAATGGTACGGCAGGTATCTGGCGTAAGGAATGTATTTTGGATGCCGGTAACTGGAAGGGCGCAACACTTACTGAAGACCTTGATTTAAGTTACCGGGCGCAGCTAAAAAAATGGAAGTTTAAATACGTTGAAGATTTGGTAACGCCTGCAGAATTGCCAGTTGCCATAAGTGCCGCACGGTCGCAGCAGTTCAGGTGGAACAAAGGCGGAGCTGAAAATTTTATTAAACATTTCAGGAAAATACTTGGTTCAAAATCAATATCGTTTAGCACAAAAGTGCATGGCTTTCTGCACCTGGCAAACAGCTCTATGTTTTTATTTGTGTTGATACTGGCAGTTTTAAGCGTGCCAATGTTGTACATAAAAAATCAATATCCTCATTTAGCAACCATTTTCGATATTAACAGCTTGTTTATTG
>JBKJLT010000144.1:0-9222 GCA_046596765.1 Ferruginibacter sp.
GCTTCTTCAGGATTCATATCGGCCATGTGCTTACGCAATACCCACATGCGCTGGAAGGTATCTTTATCCAGCAACAGATCATCACGCCTGGTTGATGAAGCAACAATATCAATTGCAGGATAAATTCTGCGGTTAGATAATTTACGCTCCAGTTGCAATTCCATGTTACCGGTTCCTTTAAATTCTTCAAAAATAACCTCATCCATTTTACTACCGGTATCAACCAATGCTGTTGCAATGATGGTCAATGATCCGCCATTTTCAATTTTACGTGCCGCACCAAAAAACTGTTTTGGTTTTTGCATCGCATTTGCTTCCACACCACCACTCAATACCTTACCGCTTGATGGGGCAACGGTATTGTGCGCTCTTGCCAAACGGGTAATGGAATCCAACAGTATTATCACATCGTGGCCACACTCAACCAAACGTTTTGCTTTTTGTAAAGCCATGGTACTTACACGAACGTGTTTTTCTGCAGGTTCATCAAAAGTTGATGCAATTACTTCTGCTTTTACACTTCGTTCCATATCGGTTACCTCCTCCGGCCTTTCATCCACCAGCACAATCATCAGATAACAATCCGGATGATTTTCCGCAATGGCATTGGCAAGTTCTTTCAGCAACATGGTTTTACCCGTTTTTGGCTGGGCAACAATTAATCCGCGTTGCCCTTTACCAATGGGCGTAAACAAATCCATAATACGGGTGCTGTAATTATCGGCCCTGGTTGTAAGATTTAATTTTTCGAAAGGGAACAAAGGCGTTAAATAATCAAACGGCACACGGTCTCTTACTTCCTCAGGCGATTTACCATTGATGGTTTCAACTTTTAATAAAGCAAAATATTTTTCGCCTTCTTTTGGCGGACGAACGCTTCCGTAAACCGTGTCACCGGTTTTTAACCCAAATAATTTTATCTGGCTGGGCGATACATAAATATCATCGGGCGATGATAAATAATTATAATCGCTGCTACGTAAAAAGCCATAACCGTCGGCCATCATTTCCAAAACTCCTTCGCCCAAGATCACGCCATCAAATTCTATATTAAATGCCGGTTGCGGCCTGCTCTGGTTGTATTGTTTTGCGGGAGCCTGCGCCTGTTCCTCATCATCACCCATATCTGTTTCAGGGGCCTGGTCCTGCTCATCTTCTTCGGCAAGCATTTGTGCAATAGCAGCGGGGATGGTACTTTCCTGGTCAGTGATTGGCTGAACATCTGTATCATCATCTTCTTCTTCAACCTCAACCTGCTTTTTAACCCGCGGGGAGCTGTGCTCAGGCTTTTTTTCGGCTTCAGGTTTTTTGGGTTTTGCAGCAGCCACTGGTTCTGGTGCTCCTGTTTCGGCAGGTTTTACAATCCGCTTCCGCTTTGGCTTTTCGCCGTCAGGTTTTTTTTCTGTGTCCATAGTAGATTGATTTTCCAGGATCTTGTTTATCAGATCCTGCTTAGTAAGTTTTTTAGCGTTGGAGATGTTATATTGCTCTGCAATATCAAGCAACTCAGGAACGAGCAGGTCGTTCAGTTGTGAAATGTCGTACATAAATAATGAAAAATGATTTTCTTCAAAAATCCCGTCTTAAGTCTGAAAAATAGTGATTGAGAAATTTATATTGATGGATTTAAACCGCTGACAAAGTATTGATTGAAAGTTGCTCTTCAGCCTGAATCTGATGCAATATTACGGTGTTTTTTTAAAAAAAAGGAATTTTTTTGGGTATGAGCTGTTAATCTTTGATTGGGCAGATGTGGCGACGCTCCGTTCAAAAGTGGTAATTTTATCGGGCTTTAATTATGTTTTGCACTTATCTCTCAGCTTGTCTTTCCCTCCTTTTAATCATCCTAAAATCCCGTTAAGACAAACGCTTATCTTTGTTGTCAATTTATACTTTATATGTTCAACAAAAGAATCAGAATTAAAGACCTGCTGGCAAGCGATAAAGCCAACTACGAAGCAACTGTAATGGGATGGGTACGCACTTTCCGTAACAACCAGTTTATTGCCCTTAATGACGGCAGCACCAATAATAATGTACAGATTGTTGCTACGCTTGGCCAGTTTGATGAGGCTTTATTAAAACGCCTTACAACCGGTGCCTGTATTAAAGCAACCGGCGAAGTAATTCCTTCTCTGGGTAAAGGACAAAAGGTAGAACTGAAAGCCACAACCATAGAAATACTGGGCGATAGCGATGCAGAAACTTTTCCGATGCAGCCTAAAAAACATAGCCTGGAGTTTTTACGGGAGAATGCCCACATGCGTTTCCGCACCAACACATTTGGTTCTGTATTTCGTGTGCGACATGCGCTGGCATTTGCCATTCACAAGTTTTTTAATGATAAAGGTTTTCTTTATTTACATACACCCATCATTACAGCCAGCGATGCTGAGGGTGCTGGCGAAATGTTTAAAGTAACTGCATTGCCACTGGATGGAACGGCTCCAAAAAACGAGGATGGCTCTATAAACTTTGCAGCAGATTTTTTTGGGCGTAGTACCAACCTTACCGTAAGCGGACAATTAGAAGGCGAACTTGCTGCAACTGCATTCAGCGATATTTATACGTTTGGACCAACGTTTCGTGCCGAGAACAGCAACACAACCCGCCACCTGGCTGAGTTCTGGATGATTGAACCCGAAGTTGCCTTTAACGACCTGGAAGATAATATGAACCTGGCCGAGGAGTTTATAAAGTATGTGATAAAATATGCCATGGATAATAATAAAGACGACCTGCAATTTTTAGCGCATCGGCTTGAAGAAGAAGAAAAACAAAAACCTCAAATTGAAAGAAGCGAAATGGGTTTGCTGGAGAAATTAAATTTTGTAGTTGATAATGATTTTGAAAGATTGACCTATACCGAAGCCATTGAAATTTTAAAAGAAAGTAATCACAATAAGAAAAAGAAATTTCAATACTTGATTGAGGGTTGGGGAACCGATCTGCAAAGTGAGCATGAAAGATACCTGGTTGAAAAGCATTTTAAAAAACCGGTTATACTTACAGATTATCCCAAAGAGATAAAAAGTTTTTACATGCGCCAGAACGATGATGGAAAAACCGTAGCCGCCATGGATATTTTAGCACCGGGCATTGGCGAAATTGTTGGTGGCAGCCAAAGAGAAGAGCGTATGGACAAATTGACCCAACGCATGGAAGAAATGCATATACCTGCAGAAGAATTATGGTGGTACCTTGAAACCAGGAAGTTTGGCACCTGCCCGCATGCAGGCTTTGGGCTTGGTTTTGAGCGGTTGGTTCAGTTTGTAACCGGTATGGGCAATATCAGGGATGTGATACCATTTCCGAGGTATCCGAAGAGTGCGGAGTTCTAATCGCAGATTTGTAATGATTATTTTGATTTCGCAGATTTAATACATTGAAGAAGGTGGAGCTAAACGCTGTGTGTTTTAATAACTTCGAGGATTTTATATTTGCCCACCCAGGATAAATAACTACAGCTAATGTCAGGGTGGCATTTGGGGTACGGTTATTGATGACATAAAATACACTAAATATAACAATATGAGCAATCAAAAAAAATTCGGGGTGTGGATGGATACGCATCATGCCACAGTAGTAGGTAGCGATGACAGCGAAGCCGGTACGCTTACCGTACTTGCACACGTAACAGGCGATGCCCATTCTTCCAATTCCAGCGAAAAAAATGAGAATAACCAAAAACAAATGCTGCAGACAAAGTTTTTTAAAGAAATTGCCACGCACATTGTAAATGCCACACACCTGCACGCAACCGGCACCGGCCAGATTCAGGAACAGTTTATACATTACCTGGCAGATACCCCTCAGTTTAAAAACACAAAAACCGAAGAATCTACTGCAAATAAGATGAGTGATGAAAAATTATTGGAATTTTTTGCAGAAAAATTAAATTAATTTCCAATAGTGAAACAGATTTGTTCACTATTATAATTTGAAAAATGGCTGTAGTGCAATAAATTTTATGGCATTACAGCCATTTTACTGTACTTTATTTTATCAAATCCGTTTTGCTTTTTATCTCTTTAATGGCTGCAAACAAAGTATCTAAATCCTGTTGATTATTGAATGCATTGATAGAATAACGCAGGAACACTTTATCTCCGTGCCGCATTACAGGTATTTCTATTTTATAGGTATCAAAAAAATGACGGTGCAGTTTTTCGGGTTCGCTGGTTTTTATTTCGGCACTAAAAAGTTGTAGAATAAAATCATCATTTACCGGCGCAAGCGGTGACGATCCCAGCAGTTCGCAAAATGCTGCAGCATTTTCCTGTACCAGTTTTCTGCAATCGGCTGCTACCTGCGGCCAATTATGTTCCTGCATAAATTCAATAGCTGTTGGTATGGTTAAAAATGCAGAGTAATCTCTGGTGCCATTCATCTGATGATAATCAAGGAACGTAGATTGAGAGGGAGACAATGCTTTATAACCCCAGCTTACCACCAACGGATCTACCATCTTTTGATACTCTTTTTTTACATAGAGGAAAGAACTGCCCTTCGGAGTCATCATCCATTTATGGCAGGCACCGGTGTACATATCAAAAGGTGAATCCTGTAAATTCAAAGGTATTTGTCCGGGTGCATGTGCGCCATCCACAAAAGTCATAATTCCTTTTTCTTTTGCCGCTGCACATATTTCTTCTACAGGCAGGCGAAGGGCGGTGCTGCTGGTAATATGACTGATAAAAACAAGTTTTGTTTTACTGCTTAGCCCTTTAAAAAATTCAGCAACAAAATCCTCTTTCGATTTTATGGGCAAAAAAATGGGTTGCTTTACATAAACAGCACCGGTTTTTTTACAATAGTATTCCCAGGCTTTATCGCAGGCTCCGTATTCCAAACTGCTGGTGAGTATTTCGTCGCCGGGCTTAAGATCAAAACTTTTAGCCACCGAATTTACTGCATACGAAGGGTTGGTAACATACACCAGGTCGTCTTTGTGGCAGTGGATATAATTGGCAAGTGCCTCCCTTGCAGTCTCCAGGTATTTTAATCCGTTTACTGTAATGAACTGTACCGGCTCCTGTTCCAATTCCAGTTGAAACTGCTGGTATTTTTCAAACACTGGTTTTGGGCAGGCTCCAAAGGATCCAAAATTAAGATAAGTAATATCTTCTCTTACTAAAAATTGCTGTTTAAGATTTTGCATCCTCAAATATAATGTCATTTTTATTTTCAGGCACAGTAAAGTGTATTTAATGTAACTTTAAACATGCCATTTTACAAACTCATCATCAGCTACTTACTTACAACTGTTGTTTTTTTTGCAGTAGATATGACCTGGCTGGGCTTTATTGCCAAAGATTTGTACAAAAAATACCTGGGCAATTTTTTAAGCGATAAAGTAAACTGGCCGGCTGCTATTATTTTTTACCTGCTGTTTATAATCGGCATATTTTATTTTGCCATTTTACCTGCGATTGAAAAAAACTCACTGGCAAAAGCAATCATTGCCGGAGCCCTCTTTGGTTTTTTTACCTACGCCACTTACGACCTTACCAATTTAGCCACTTTAAAAAACTGGCCACTTCCAATCGTTTTTATTGACATCATCTGGGGCTCAGTGCTTACAGGCATTGTTAGCACCGCAGGTTTTTATATTGTAAAATGGGTTGCTTAAATGTTTACCGTTTTCATACAGTGCTTCTTTATCATTTTTATTTATACAGGCATTTGGTTTGGGGTAGCTGTTTATAAAAAAAGAAATGATATTGCTGATATTGCCTGGGGCATTGGTTACATTATTTTGTGTGTTTATCTTTTTGCAAGTTATCCTGCAACACCCATTTCCATACTCTTATACAGTTTAGTTACCCTTTGGGGGTTGCGACTGAGCCTGCACATTTATACCCGCAATAAAAACAAGGCAGAAGATTTCAGGTACAAGGCCTGGCGGGATGAATGGGGAAAATATTTTTACTTACGAAGTTATTTACAGGTGTTTCTGCTGCAGGGTATTTTTTTGCTAGTTATTATTTCGCCGGTTATACATGCTGCTGTTGCGCCAGCAGTTAGCTGGAATATTTTTACCTGGATTGGTTTATGCTGCTGGATGATTGGTTTTTATTTTCAGTCCGTTGCAGATTGGCAACTGGCTGTTTTTAAAAAGAACCCAAAACATAAAGGAGTAATCATACAAACCGGCTTATGGAAATACAGCCGCCACCCGAATTATTTTGGAGAGATACTGATGTGGTGGAGTATTTTTATAATCACCATTCCTTTTACAAACAGTTTTTATTTTATCATCAGTCCGCTTACCATTACACTGCTGCTGGTTTTTGTATCGGGCATTCCCATGTTGGAAAAAAAATACAAGGGCAATGCTGCTTTTGAAGATTATAAAAAGAGAACGAGTGCGCTGATACCAATGCCACGGCGAAAGGGTTAAAACAATTTCACGATTTTACAAGTTTCACGCACGGGGGAGTTGAAAACTCCTGACCAAGGCATCCTCGTCAGAGACGAGGACGAGGTAGGCAAAAATAAAAACGGGCCCCGCCAAGGCGAAGCCCGTTCTCTTTCAAAAGGATTTCTTAATTAATAACGATTTCCTTGGCGCTTTTTTCTTTTCCGGCAATAATTGGCAGACTAATTTCCAACACACCATCGGTATACTTAGCCGAGATGTTACTGCTGTCAATACTTTCGTCGAGTGTGAAAGTGCGGGTAAAACTACCGCGGCTGTATTCCCTCAATATCCAATCCGGACGGAGGAAGCCCTCGGGTGGTGTGTAGGAAACTGTTAGCTCGTTTCCATTTACACCCAGGTGAAAATGTTCTTTGATGCGTCCGGGAGCAAAAACCAACATTTCATAACTGTTTTCAGTTTTAAAAATGTTTACTGCTGCCTTTTGCATGGAGCGGATAAATCCTGCCCTGGCGGGATTTCCGTAAGATTTGCCTTTTGCGGCGCATGACTGATTGTAGTGCATGTTCTTTTTTGTTTTAGTTAAAAAAAGAGATACACACAACAAGCATAAAAATAATGCCGCATTATTTTTACTGAAAAAATGACAGTTATAAAAAAGAAGGCTGTCCTAATTAATTCAAAAATTCCAAATCCGCCGCAGTAAGTTTAATTGAAGCCGCAGCCATTGTATTGCTACTAAAAGATTTTTTGCCAATACAGGGCAAAAACTTTTACAAACAACCTTATTCAGGATGATTTATCTTAGTCATCCAAAACTTGGATTATCATTATTAACAAGATAATTTTTTCATTGCTTATCATTCTTCTGATAATGATTCGCAATAAAATTGACAAATCATAAAAGCAAATAAATGAGTAAACAAATTATAGTAGTAGCCGGTGGCACAGGTAATCTTGGAGGCCAAATAATAAATGCTTTGCTTGAAAAAGGGGCAGAAGTAAGGGTGCTGGTGCGTAAAACCAGCGACACAGAAAAAATAAATCGTCTTGAACAGGCTGGGGCAAAAGTGATAGTTGTAGACATGGCAAGCGAAAAGGAAATAGCAACTGCCTGCAGCGGTGCAAGCTGTGTAGTATCGGCATTGGCAGGTTTGCAGGATGTGGTTATTGATGCCCAAAAAGTTTTACTGGATGGTGCTATTCTTGCAGGAGTACCGCGGTTTATCCCTTCTGATTATTCATTAGATTTTACCAGGTTTACGGATGGAGAAAATAGAAACTTAGATCTGAGAAGAAAATTTCATCAATACCTGGATGCTTCATCCATCACTGCCACTACCATTTTTAATGGTGCATTTATGGATATGCTGACCAACGAAATTCCCATGATTATTTTTAAAAAGAAGTGGGTGCTTTATTGGGGCAATGCTGATCATAAAATGGGTTTTACTACCATTGCAGATACCGCTATGTATACTGCACATGCAGCGCTTGATGCATCTACGCCACGCTATTTAAGAATTGCTGGCGACCAGATAAGCCCAAGAGAAATCAGGGAAGTAATGAATGAATTATCGGGACAAAAATTCCGTTTGATACGAACAGGAGGACTTGGATTGCTAAGCGCATTAATTAAAATTGCCAAAATATTTGCCCCCGGAAAAACTGAACTTTATCCGGCCTGGCAAGGCATGCAATACATGCGAAATATGATGGACGAACGGGCAATTATAAATACCCTTGACAACAATCGTTACCCTGAAATGAAATGGACAACGGTTAAAGACCTGCTTTTAAAACATCAGGTTAGTTGAGGATAAAATTGCATTAAACTTAAGAATACAATTACTGCTAAGCGGATATGGTGAAAGACCAAGTGCCGCCCCCAGTTGGTATTATTTACTCAAAAAACGCAGAGGCACAAATGGAGTTGAGAACTACTAACCATAGCATCCTCGTCACAGACGAGGACGAGGTGCTGTAAAATCACCGCTGCCACTAAAATTTTTATTTGATCGCCTGTTGCAAAACATTTGGCGATTTTTTATTGCGGATCGCTTAATTGCAGTTCTATAGTTTTTAACTCACTGATAATATTATTAAGCCTTTTTTCTTCTTTTGCTATCACTCTTTTGCCCAGGTAAAAATAGGCAAAGAGCATCCAGGCGGCATACAATGCAAGGAATATGATTACGTTTACTACCGGCCTGCCTGTAAAAATTTCCAACAAATAAATTCCCATGGCCAGGTTCAGTAAAATATAATAAAGCGGCATGTTCCATTTGTTTTGCTGTTTGCGCATATCATAATATTGCTCCCATTGTTGCAGGTACACAGCAGGGGTTTCCGTTTCGTTAATGCCTTTAAGTTTTTTGTAAATATTAAACATGAATGCAGCCTGGCAAATACATACCAGGCTAAGTGAAGCCATGGCAGCATAGGTGTACCACTTTGTAAAATTAAAATTTGCAAACAGCACCATAGCTGCTATAAGCGTTGCTGTAACCAGCAGCATAATAGCCCCGCCCAGTTGTTGCTTTTGCATTTTTCGTTTTGTGTTTACTGATTTTTTGTTAATGGCATCTGCCGGCATTACCCTTCCTGATGACCGGGGCTGCTGATACATATTTTTTAATGAATCAAAGTCTTGCATAACTGTTGTAGATTTCTGTAAGTTGTTTTTTAATACGAAAGATCTTTACCCGCAAATTGTTTTCTGTTATTCCCGAAATCGCTGCAATCTCATCATAAGGTTTGTCTTCCAAAACCAGCGAAATAATAAAGCGATCGGTTTCTGCCAGGCAACTAATACTTTTATAAAGCAATTGCACATCCTG
>JBKJLT010000348.1:0-9945 GCA_046596765.1 Ferruginibacter sp.
GAATGGTACAGTAACAGCACCTGAATCGGGACAACCCTCAAAGTCGCTTAATCCAAAAACATCGGGGCACCTGTCTTCGTCATCTGCAATACCATCCTCATCTTTATCAAAAAATTCTTTCTTTCCGGGTGGCGGAGGATATTCCAGCCGCAATTCTGCACGGCAATTTACCCAAAGCCCGTTCTTATCTTTGTTTACATATTTCTGCCGCGTTCTGCCCCAGGCTTTAATAAAGTTGATTCTTGTTAGTGCAACGCCTCTTCCTAAAACATATTCCTCTATAAACAATGCCCTATTCAACGACAGGTAATAACAAATCGTATCAGAGCCTTCATCTTTATAAGCATATCCATCAATGGACAGGGTTATATTAGTATCGAGCAATAAAATACGGATAACGCTGTCAAGGGTTTCCATGGTGAATTTATGAAAAAGGGCAGATTGTTTGTAATCGAACCTGATAACAATCGTATCAATACGCTGTGGAGGAGATTGAAACAATGATGCCTCCGTAGCGTGACACTTCAGCTCATCAGAAGGCGATCTGGCAAAAACGGATACACCTGCGCAGAGTAAAACTAATAAAATAAGGTGCCGGAGATAAAACATCCCTGCAAATTTAATGTTATTGTAAATAAAACTGCTCCCGATAAAAATACATTATGTAGAAACAACTTATGGCCAGACTCATAAAACATAAGTTATATGCCTATATTGTAAATAAAAGCACCTCTTTCGGATACTGAATACCAACTCAAGTTTAAAGATTTACATTCTTCTTTCCATTTTTCAATTTTCCATGCGGGGTTAGAGGCATCAAAGACAAATAGCTTGCAGTTAAAGATTTCAGCAAGCGACGCAATACGAATCTTTGGGTTTTTTGAAATGATAATCAGATCCAGTTGAATTTTCTGATCGATAGGCTCAAAGTTTACTGTTTTATCCGCCACCATTATTTTTTTATTACTGAATTGATAAAACATGCCTTGTTTAAAAACGCTGTTTAAAGAATCTAATCTTTTATCAAGTTGATTAACAATTCTGCCAGGTTTTAAATGGAAATTTTGCAATAGGCCATCCTGTAGTAAAATACTATCGCCTGTAAACTGATAACGGTTTCCATATATAAAATCAATGGCTTTGTAACGGGGCACATTGTAAACAATTAATTTTTGTTGTTTGCCGGTTTGCCAGTTGTTGTATGCACTTTGCATTACAAACGTAAGCAGTGTAATTAACGCCATTTTAAAATATTTTTTTTGTTTGAGTATGAGCCATGCACCAAAACCCGCTACCACAGCGTACAATAACCAGGTAGATAAAACAGTGGCAGGTATTTTATCCCAAACAGCAAACGAAAAATCATTTATCCAAAGAATTATTTTGTTCATAAGCCCAACCAGGGCGGCAACCAGTTTACCCATGTAAGTTCCTGCAAAAGGTATCCATGAAAATGCAACTAATATAATTTCGGCATACAAAATAATTCCCGAGAGCGGCACAGCAATCATGTTGGAAATTAAAAACAGATTGGGGAACTGATGAAAGTAGTAAATGCAAACCGGGAAGGTAAGCAACTGTGCAGCCGTTGAAACTGCCATTAACCGCCACACTTTATCAACCCATTTATTTTTTATGTAGATGCAATTGTAAATTGGTTTTTGAAATATTACTATGCTCAGCACAGCCAGATATGATAATTGAAAACCTACCGCCCACAAATAATAAGGGTTATAACAAAGCAATACAAATGCCGATGCTGCCAGTGAATTGTAAATGCTTGCCTGCTTGAAAATATTTTTACCCACAGCAATAAATGAAAACATAACTGCTGCACGCAATACGGATGGCGAGGCACCGGTGAGCAGCGAGAACAGCCAAAGGCTGGCCAGAATTAAAACTAATTGCAGCCATTTTGATTTATTGATGCCGGGAATTTTTGCAAACAACCAAACCAGCAAAACATAAATTAAAGCCAGGTGCATGCCCGATATGGCAATGATATGTACCACACCCGTATTGCTGTAAGCCTGTACCAGGTCTTTATCCAGGTCGTTTGTATAGCCAATCAGCAGTGCTTCCGCAATACCCAATTCATCTTTGTTTGTGCCAACAGATTTTTGTAAAACACCCAGCACATATGCTCTTGCAGAAAAAATGAGTTGTGCAAACCAGTTTTTTGAACTTCCGTTCAGTACCCCCCAATCCTTGTCCTTTAAAAATACATTATGAAAGATTCCCTGAAAGGCTGCATAGCGCTGGTAATTAAACGCTCCGGGATTGCCCGAATTTTTAATGGGCTGAAGGTTTTTATGAATAATTATTCTATCACCATATTTTAAACCGGGTTGAACGCTGTCTTTTGAAAAATATAATAACAACTTTCCTTCTGCTGCAACAGCTTTGCCATCCTGCACAACGGTTTCTACATATCCATCAGCTTTAAAAGATTTATTTTTTTCAACCAACGGTTCATCAATACGCACCACCAGGTAGCTGCTGTCTTTATAATAATTGCCATACCATTTATGGTGATGCTGCACATTTTGTTGCCAGGTAAGCCAAGCGCCCAGAGCAATAATAAACAATTGTATTATCAGGCCTTGCAGCGCCTGTGTTTTAAACCGCAAAGCAATGGGTAATAATAAAAACAAAAGAAAAGCTATAGTGCAAAAGATTAATGCCGTGACAACTACCTGCAAAGAAATTTGAAGATACCACTGTAATATAATGCCCGCAATTAAAGGCAGCAGAAGCCTGATGAAGGGAGCTTTTTTCCAGATTGGTATTATGTTAGGGCGGAGCATGTAACAAAATAGAAAAACCTTTTGAATAATCAAACAGCATAACTATATATGAGCACACAAAATCTGTTTATTGTGCGCCTATTGCAATAACTTTAATTGTAAAGTTTGCTGATGCGGTGACTGTTCTGGGATTATATACATACAAAGTGGCACCGGTAGTGTTTGTATTGGCCAAAGTCATTACCACTTCTGCCCAGCCTCCGGTACCACCTGTAACATTGCCTACAAAGGCTTCCGGCCCGGCACCAAAAGCTTCGGGCCAGGTTACAGCGAATAATTTTGTTTCACCAGCCAAAAAAGAAGTGTTTACTGTAACAGATGCACTTAATTTTTTGGATTGTGTACCATCTGTATTACGAATGATGCCTTTACCACTTTGTACAGTAAGGTTATTGGCAACCTGCACAGTGCCTCCATTTGTAATGGTCATTCTGTTTATGTTATTGGTATAAAAATCCAATCCCCAGTTATTACCACCTGCCGTTCTTTTAGAACCAATTGCCTCACCGCTACCACTACCAAAACGAAGGGAATTAACCGGGGTTCCGTTATTCGAATCATCCTGATCAATATTCATTCCTTTAAAAACAGAAAGCATTTGTTGGGGATCTGTAACACCGATCCCTACATTGCCATTTTGTAAAACAGTCATCGCATTGCTGCGGGCATTGTCGGCTGTACCATTACCAACCTGGAAGATGCGGTTAAGGCTATTAACCGATGTGCCACTGGCGGCATTTGTACTATCATTGTACAAACCGGTAACAAAGCCGCCAAGAGATTTGGATTTAACTCCTGCGCCCAATGAACTCGAATAATTCCCACTGGATGTTGCAAACCCCCCCATCGCAAAAGAAGCTCCTCCGCTGGAAATATTTTGATAACCCATTGCTGTAGAATTGTCACCAGACGATATTGTAGTGGTGCCCATTGCTGTAGAATAGTTACCAGACGCAGTTGTAGCGAGGCCAATTGCTGTAGAAGAGCCACCAGAAGCTCTTGTAGAGTAGCCCATTGCGATAGAATTGTTACCAGAAGCTATTGTATTGAAGCCCATCGCTACTGATCCGGTACCAGAGGCTGTTGTAATGTCGCCCATCGCTACTGATGCGTAACCAAACGCTGTTGTATTGAAGCCCATTGCGATAGAATAGCTACCAAACGCTGTTGTATTGAAGCCCATTGCTGTAGAATAGTTACCAGAGGATGTTGTTGCCCTGCCCATTGCTGTAGAATATTCACCAGACGCTGTTGCATTTTCGCCCATCGCTACTGATGCCAAACTAGACGCTGTTGTACTGAGGCCCATTGCTGTAGAATAGAAACCAGACGCTATTGTATTGATGCCCATTGCTGTAGAATAGTTACCAGACGCTGTTGTAGCGAGGCCCATTGCTGTAGAATAGAAACCAGACGCTCTTGTATTCACGCCCGAAGAAAAAGAATAGTCGCCAACATTTACATTATTCCATTGCGTACCATTCACATATCCTGCACGAAAAGCCGCTTTGCCGGGGTAAAACATCATACGGCTGCCTGCGCCCAGGTCAGGTACTGTAGAAGCCGCATTATAAGTACCTGTAAGCAATAAGCCTTTTGTGGTGCTTGTTCCTGTATTTATATGCAGTAAAGCACTTGCATTAGGTGCATTTGTTCCTATACCAACATTAGCTGTGTTTGTATTATAAATATCATTGCCGTTTTGTATCCATAAATTATTACCAGAAGATGTTACAGATAACCAAACGCTTCCGTCATAATAATAAAATCCCGGGTTGTTATCAGTTTGGTAGATCATTAACCCTGTTGCCGGCGTAGCGATCAGATTGCGGTCGGCCAAAACCATCCTTGGTATCAATACACCCTTTGTAATACTCTTAACATCAAGTATAGCACTTGTGTTCGCAGTGCTTCCATCTGTGTTGATGGCAAACGACTGTGCATTAACCGGCAAATAATAAAAAAGGAGTAGCAATGCAGTTAACAGGTGTTTTTTTTTCATGACGATTCTTTTGGTATACCAAATATGAGAAGAAATACCGGTGGTTGTTATCGCCAAAACGTGGTATAGGCTATACCAGTTTATTTTTCATGGCTTTATTAATGGCTTCGCCCTTGCTGTTTACATGAAGCTTCTGGTATATGTTGCGCAGGTGTGTGTGTATGGTATGAAAACTAACATTTAATTCATCGGCTATCATTTTATAACTGAGGCCATCAACCAGTAACTTTAAAACCTCTTTTTCTTTTTCGGTAAGCTGTACAAATTCACCCTGTATGGGCTGCTGCTGAAAATTATTCAATACTTTTTTGGCTACCGAAGGTGTAAAAAAGGAACCTCCATCGGCCACTTCACGAATGGCCTGCAGTATTTTTTCAGGTGCTGTATTTTTTAATATATAACCCGATGCTCCATTACACAATGATGCAAATATCTTATCTGCATCATCAAAAACCGTTTGCATGCAGACATATATCTCCGGAAAATTTTCTTTTATTTCTTTTACGGCATCAATACCATTTTTACCAGGTATATTAATATCCATCAGGACCACATCAGGGCGAAGTGCTTCAATTTTTTGGCTAAGCCTTGTTGTATCTTCAAAAGAACCGCAAAGCTCCATATCGCTACTGGTAACAATTACAAACTCCAGGCTTTCCCTGAATTTTTGATTGTCTTCAAAAACAGCAATTTTCATTTTTTTAGTTTCAGCCATAAAGATGATTTAAAAACAGGGCAATGCTTATCGCCAATTATGGTGATGCAGATTAAACCGGGCAGCCTAAAGTAACAGTCGTTCCTTTATCGGCTGCCGAATTAATAAGCATTGATCCTTTTATTTCGGCAGCCCTGGTATACAGGTTCTTTAAACCATTTCCTTTTTTTACTGTGGCTTCATCAAAACCACTGCCTTCATCAATTATCGTCATGATCAATCTTTTATTTTGCAAAATTATCTTCACCCAAACGGCATCGGCGTGAGCATATTTTACCGAATTATTAATGGCCTCTTTAAAAATCAGGTAAATATTTTTACGATGTTGGGTTTCCAGTGTCTGGTGATTCAGTTTTTCATCTGCATAAAAATGCAGCCTGATATTTTTTGCAGCACAAATATCCGCAGCATAGCTTTCCATGCGGTTAACCAGTTTTTCGCCATCATCATTTTCGGGGTTAATGGCCCAAACAATATCACTCATACTGGTTACCATGTCGCGGCTGTTTTCGCCCATCTTATCCAATACCCTTTCAAGATTGGGGTTGGTTTCTTTCAATTGGCCTTTTAATGCCTGGCTATATAAAGATATGGAGCTTAGCGTTGCGCCTATATCATCATGCAGATCCGTAGCAATCCGGGTACGAATTCTTTCGAGTTCCAGCGCCCTCTTCAGCCGGAAACGATAAAATAAAAATCCGGCTGCCATCATCAGCACTGCTATTAAAACAATAAACCACCAGGTTCTGTAAAAAGGCGGTATTACACTAAAATACATGGCTGTTACCTCACTCTCCATACCGGCTGTATTTGCCGACCTGGTCATAAAAGTATAATCACCAGGAGGCAATTGCTCATATCGCACTATCGAACCAACACTTAACAGCTTCCATTCATTGTCCCAGCCACTGAGGCGATACCATATTCTGTTTTCTTTTTCATCAATAAAATCGGCAGGAGAAAGTTCGATTTCCACTGCATCCTTGTAAGAACTTTGTATACTTTTTGTGGAGCCTGACAGCAGGTAGTTTTCCTTTTGCCCAAAACGCATCCGGCTAATAATCACAGGCAACGGCTTGGTGCTTTTCTTCAACAGCTTTGTTTTAAGCACAGCAAGCTTTCCCTGAGATGCAAAAAGTACTTCAGCAGGCATCGAAGTATTTATCTCGTTAATAATGGACCCATCTTCAAGTCCGGGAAGGTTGTTCATAGATTGCCAGTGTGAAAAATTACTGTTGGTTTTATAGATACCATCTGCTGTTTGCACCCATAAATTATTGTCCGTATCTTCTGTAATTTTTTCTATCGAAAAATCGCTGAAGCCTTTTACCGGATAAACCGGGATCAATTGGTCATTTTTAAATTCATATATCTTTAACTGCCCGTACACCCATACTTTGCCTTTTTTTGAAAACAACATTCGCTGTGGCGAAATTTTTGACTCGGCAACCTGCTCTTCCTGTAATGGCGCCATCCATGTTTTATAGGAAAAGGTTTGGGGGTTAACGATGTATAGTTTACTGCCGGCAGTAAACCAAATATTGCCGTCGCTGCCCTTCTGCATATCCCGTATAACATTGCCATAGGTATTATCCTGTTTATTTTTATCTCCAAAAATTACGGTGTCTTTATTTGTAACCTTGTTAAATACTAAAATGCCGCTCCGCCTTAGTGTAACCCAGTAATTGCTGTCAGTTGCTTTTACAATAAAGCCAGTGCCTTTATCTGCCAAGGCCAGGAAACTCATATCAAGCACCTTATTATTGACAACATCATAAAAACCAAATCCCTTTACCGAAGTAAACCAATATCCATTTGCTTCGGGTATATAGTGATTAATATTGGGAAGCAAAGAATGCTTATCAGCCGGCAGCGGATGAGCTATAATTGTTTGGGTTAACCTATTATATTTAAACCAGCCGCTTTGTGTGGTAAGAAAAAAATTAACTCCCGGGTTTTGTGTATCCGGAATAATATGAAAAATATTTTCTGAAAGCCCGGTACCCGTTACCAGCGGCAGCCATGTAAAAGCAAGGCTGCGGGAGTTTAATTTAAATAATCCCTGCCTTGATCCTATCCATAAATTTTGTTGCCTGTCTGTAAATATTCTCGTTAGATAGTTGCTGGTTAGTGAGGTGGATGAAACAGCCTGATCTTTTTCAAATTTCACAAAGATCAGTCCCGCAACTGTTGCCAGCAGCAAGTAACGTACCTGTTGCACTTCAATTTCCGAAATATCAGTTATGGTGAAAGGCTTACTCCCGATATTTACTTTTTCAAAAGACCCGGCTGCAGCATTAAACTTAAAAAGCCCTTCGCTAAAAGAGCCTGCCCAAATAAAACCATGCTGATCTATGTATATTGTGTAAAAAACATTCTCCCTTACCATTCCGCTTAATTCTTCTTTATGATAAGAGATACAGGTCTTTGTTTTTTTATCAAACACTTTTATTCCGTAAGAAGTTGCCATCCACAATTTGCCTTCACTGTCCTCCACAATTTTGTTAATGAACTTATTTATCCGGTCATCTTTTCCATGAACCCTTATAGTAAAATTCTGAAAACTGTCCGCATCTGCATGATACAATGCCAGGCCTTTTTCTGTAGACAACCACAGATTTTTATCCCTATCCGTATACAGGTAATTGCACCAGCGGTAAGGGATTGTTCCCCGTCCCTTACCTTCATGATACTGTGTTATTTTTTCGGTAAAAAGATCAAGTTTATTCAGGCCGCTTTCGGTACCAAACCAAATATTTCCTTTGCTATCTTCAGCCATGCAGGTAACGATCTTATCAGTCATCCCATTTTTCCCCAGCGTATTATAATGTTTGAAGTTGCGGCCATCGTACCTGCTTAAGCCGTGAGTGGAAGCAGTCCATAAAAAACCCCTGCTATCCTGTAAAATAAAATTGATGTTGTTATCAGCTAAACCCTGCTTTTTAGTAAGTTGGTCAAATACAAAGTTCCTTCCCGGGCTTTGGCCAATGAGGTGTGTACCTGTAAAAACAAGCCATGAATATAAAATGATTTTATAGAAATAATCTTTCACGGTAAAAAGATAGATTATTCCTGTAAAACATCCATACTAATATGGATATTTTAAGTTGCAGATTTTTTTTATAGAAAAGCGGGCAATATTCTTATTTACTTAAATGCATACTTCTTTCCTTGTACAATTGCCTGAAATAAGGATCCTTTAAATCTTTAATAAAGCGTATCGCCTCGCCGGTACTTTTCATCTCGGGGCCAAGCTCTTTATTTACACCGGGAAATTTATTAAAGGAAAAAACAGGTTCTTTAATGGCAAAGCCGGTAAGCTTTTTCTCGAAGGTGAAATCTTTAAGTTTGTTTACACCCATCATTATTTTTGTAGCAATATTCAAATAAGGTATCTGGTATGCTTTGGCTATAAACGGGGTTGTGCGACTGGCTCTTGGATTAGCTTCAATTACAAACACATTCCCATCTTTTATAGCAAACTGAATATTAATAAGTCCTTTTATTTTTAATGCCCTTGCAATTTTTTCTGCATACTCTTCCATGGTATGTACTATCAATGGAGAAAGATTGAACTGTGGTAACACAGCATTGCTGTCACCACTGTGAATACCGGCTGGTTCAATGTGTTCCATCACGCCCATTACATGAAAATCTTCCCCATCAAAAATGGCATCTATCTCTGCTTCCTGGCAACGATCTAAAAAATGATCAATTAAAATTTTATTACCAGGTAAATGTTTTATTAAACTCAGCACACCTTTTTCCAGGTCTTCATCGTTGATTACAATGCGCATTCGCTGCCCACCCAAAACATAGCTTGGCCTTATTAAAACCGGGTAACCAACCTGCTTAGCCACTTCAATGGCTTCATCAGTATTAAAAGCAGTGCCATAATTTGGATAAGGAATTTCAAGGCTTTTCAGCATATCACTAAACCTTCCGCGATCTTCTGCTATATCCATACTATCGAAAGAAGATCCGATTATTTTTATACCTTTTTCATGTAATCGTTTGGCAAGTTTTAATGCAGTTTGTCCGCCCAGTTGCACAATTACGCCATAAGGTTTTTCGTATTCTATAATTTCCCAAAGGTGTTCCCAAAACACGGGTTCAAAATAAAGTTTATCGGCAATATCAAAATCGGTTGATACTGTTTCTGGATTGCAGTTTACCATAATGGCTTCGTAACCGGCTTCTTTAACAGCCAGCAGGCCGTGTACACAGCAGTAATCAAACTCAATACCCTGGCCAATTCTGTTGGGGCCGCTGCCTAAAACAATTATCTTTTTTTTATCAGTAACAATGCTTTCGTTGCTTACCAGCTTACTTTCATTTACCGGTTTATTTTCGAATGTAGAATAGAAGTATGGCGTTTTTGCTTCAAACTCCGCACTACAGGTATCAACCATTTTAAAAAC
>JBKJLT010000433.1:0-8366 GCA_046596765.1 Ferruginibacter sp.
GTTTTTAAAAGAGATGAAAGACCTGGGCTGCCCCATAAAATTCAGCCGCAAACGCAATAGTTATTATTACGATGCTGAAGGCGAAGTTTCCATTTCGTTTTTTGATAAACATTTTGCCGGTATTAAAAAGAACAATGATATTAATGGGGGGGGTATAAAAAATAATTATATAATAAAAGTAAACTGCGATAATACCGCAGGGAAGTATTATAACTTGCCTTTATATTTTAAGACTAACAGTAAATTTCTTTTGTGGCTTTACAAAAAACAAATACCACTCCCGAACTCTGGCAATTAACCACAAACTGGTTATTGCTTTTGGGTAATAAGCCCAACACAAAATTTTGTAGAGAAGAAATTACAACCCATCCCGATTACCCGGCCATGACGGCTGTTACAGATTTTTTAGATGCCGGTAACATGCATTACAATGCTGTGCAGGCCGATGCCAGTTATATACACGAGTTTAATTACCCATTGCTTGCCCATATAAGCCAACCAGGGCAGCAATACCTGCACATTATACCCAATGCAACGGAATGGGACAGGCAAAAAGAAATTACACAGCACTGGAGCGGTGTTGTATTATTTCCTGAAAAAAATGCAGCCTGGCAAAATGAACAGAACAGCCGTTACGAAAAAGAGGCTTTTAAAAACAAGATTTTTGCAGCCGTATTAATTGTTGGGGCATCGGGTTTATTTATTGCTTCATCAATACAACAGGCAAATATTGCAACAATAGTTTTTGGTTTACTGAGTTTGCTGGGCTTAATTATAAGTATATTTTTATTGGGTACAGAGTTGGGCTACCAAAGCCAGCTTGTTAAGCAGGTTTGTGGTGCGGTAAGTGGTGGTGGTTGCGAAAAGGTTTTAAAAAGTAAATATGCTAAAGGTATGTTTGGTATTACACCCGCAGATGGTGCTGTACTTTACTTTGCAGCACAATTTATTTTTTATTTACTGCACCCCTGGTTTAATAACCTTTTAAATTTTCTTTTACTTGCAGCTTTTGCAGGTGCTGTTATTGCTGCATGGAGTATTTACACACAGACTGTAAAACTAAAGCAATGGTGCGCTTTGTGCCTGGGCATTGTTGCTGTTTTGGTTTTACAAACCGGTATTGCATTTTTAATTACCGGTTTGCAATTGCCTGGCCTGATTTCATTACAAACTTCCCTGTTTTTTATTCTTTTAATTACAACATTAGCTGTTGCGCTGCTGCCTGTAAAAACTTTAATAAAAACAAACAAAACCAATAAACAACAATTGGCCGAACTTAAAAAATGGAAAACTGATGCCGGCTTATTTATAAACCAATGGCAGCAGGAGCAAAAAGTAGGAACAACAATATGGGAAAACGATTTGCTGCTTGGAGATATAAATGCCCCCATACTTATTACAGTAGCCTGCAACCCCTATTGTGGGCCTTGTGCAAAGGCACATACACAGTTAGATGAACTTTTGCACCGCTTTGCAGGTAAAGTAAAAGTGCAGGTAAGGTTATTGTGTAATGTAAATGATGAAACGGATAAAAAGACAATTGCTGTAAAGGCAATTTTGCAGAAAGCCACAATGCTACGTAGTAATATTGAACTGCAGCAAATGCTTACTGACTGGTTTGCTTGGATGGATTATAAAAAATGGACTGATAAATGGCAACCTGAAAAAACGATAAACGTAAATAAAACATTAAACGAACATAGTAAATGGGTAGCGGATAGTGTTATACAATTTACGCCTACTTTTTTTGTAAACGGGCGCAGGTTGCCGGGCAGGTATAATTTAAATGATATTGCTTTATTATTGCCGCAATTAGCAGCAATATTTACAAAAGAGACTGTAAAATAATTCAGAGATTTGTGCAGTGCACGGCATAAATAGTTGTTTCTGAATAAACCAACTTAACGATGTAGTTGCAACTGCTGCATCACAAACTTTAAATTTTATAAAATGAAAAAATTATCAAGAGATGAAATGAAAAAGGTAATGGGTGGGTATGTATCTGAGGTAGGTTGTGTTGCAGTTTGTTGTAGTGGTGGCGGAGGCGGGTGCGAAGGTGCAGGATCTGCTACTTTTTATGCAGCTAATTGTGAAGATGCCTCAGCATTTTGTTCAAACAGTGGTGGTTCAATGTCGTCATGTAGGTGTCGCGTCGGTGGTTATTAATTTTATGATTTTATTCAATTCATCAGCAAGATTATTTGCTGATGAATTTATTTTTATTAATTAAGAAATATGAGTAAAAAATTGTTGATAGTATTACTGTGTTGTTTATGTGTAACAGTTCGGGCACAACCGATAGAGGCAATTAGTTTACACTTTGATAAGGATATTTATCTGGCAGGCGAAACAATATGGTTTAAAGCCTATTTATTTAATGGTAACGAGGCTTCTACTATTAGCACCAACTTATATACAGCTATTTATGATGAAGATGGAAAATTACTGCAACAAAAACAGTATCCCATAATGGAGGGTACATCTAATGGAGATTTTACTTTGCCTTATGACTTTACAAATAATGAACTTTACTTTGTAGCATTTACAAAGGGTATGCAATTAACGGATAGCAATAATGTGTATAGCAAACTAATTAAAGTTGTATTAAAGTCAAATTATGAACAAAAAAAAGTACAGGAATCTGCAAATAAAATAAATCTACAGTTTTTTGCTGAAGGGGGTAATGCAGTTAGTAATGTAACAAATTATTATGCATTTAAAGCTTACGATTCCATAGGAAACCCAGCTAAAATAAAAGGAGTAATTTTAAGGGAAGGGGATAATGCAGAAATTGATTCATTTTATACCAATGAATTGGGTATGGGAAAAATTCAATTAATACCACAAGCCGGTAAAAATTATCAGGCAAAATGGACGGCAGCAGATGGACAAACGGGAACAACTAATTTGCCTATTGCTATGCCTTTTGGTGCTACGTTACATACAGAGCAGGTTGGAAATTTATTATATTATGCTGTAACAAAAAACACAAATGCAATAAATTTTAAAGAACTACATATAGTGGCTTCAAGGGGAGGGATAAAGTTGTATGAAATAATGTTAAACATGGGTGAGTTAAATAAAGTAGTAAATAAAATACCCTTAGATTCTTTAACCAACGGGCTTTTAAAATTGACATTGCAAGATGCAGACAAAAACACTATACAGGAAAGAGTAGTTTTAGTGAACTATACAAAAAACCAACCGTACTCAATGCAAACTGAAGTTAACAAAACAGTCAAGGCAAAAAACATAATTGAACTTACTTTACCTGATACGCTGCGATATAATTTATCTGCCTCTATTGCTGATTTGAATTTTTACGATAAAACGAACAGTTCTTCTATACAAAATCAATTTTGGTTTAGTGATGATATAAAAGCCATTTCACCAGATGTAAATAAAGTACTGCAAACAAATAATACTAACGATATTGATTTAATTATGCTTACCAACGGCTGGCGTAAATACAATATAAATTTCACTAGTCAATTACAAGCAGATAATTACCTCACCCTTGCAGTTAATTACAAAGAAAAAAACTATGCCCTGCCACAAAACGAAACATTAACCCTTGTAATTAATGATACCTTACTTGGTAAAAAATTTTACGAAGTTGAACAAACCACCCAAACCAGTTTTACAAAATCAGGATTAGTTTTTTTCGACTCAGCCAGAATTTATTACAAAACAAATAAATCAAAAGAAATAGAAAATTTTATATCAATACAAAGAGGAATCATATCGCCTTTTCCATTAACTATAAACCGGGTAAAAATTAAAAGTTATCAAACTTTACAATCACCAATAGCAACCTCCAATGCTGGTATAGATATTTTTTTGCCAGACGATTCTGCTAAGAATAGAAAATTTAACGAAGTGCAAACAATTAAATCTGTTGTAGTAAAAAGCAAGAAATATGGTTCCCCTGAAACCTTACGTACTTTAGAACTGGATAAAACATACACCAGTGGCCTATTCAGCGGTATTGCAAGAGGCTATCAAATAAATGTTTTAGATGACGAAAAAGCCTGGGGTTCTCCTGACATGTATTCGTATATCATAAAAATGCTACCCATGTTGAAAACAACGGGGGGCATTGGAAATAGAAAATTAGTAGATAGGTTTAGGCCTAGTAAACCAAATGAACCTATCCTGATTTTTATAAATGAAACCGAGGTTCGTCATGAAGATTTGGAAAATATTTACGTAAGCCAAGTAGCGTATATTAAATATGTTCAAGGAATAGTAATTGGGTCTTCTTTTACAACAAGTAATGGAGCCTTATATATTTATTTAAAAAAAGGTAATGAACCAACAAATAGTACATTGCCTAAAATGCGTTTTAAAAACATTAAAGGCTATGACATAGCGAAAGATTTTTTTAACCCAGACTATAGTGATAAAAATAATCTATTACTGAAAGATACCCGTACTACAGTTTACTGGAATCCATATATAATTACAGATAGACAAAATAACAAAGTAAAAATTGAATACTATAATAATGACTTCTCAAAAAAATTGCTGTTAACCATTGAGGGTTTTAATGAGGAAGGTAATCTAATTCATATAGAAAAAGTGATTGAAAATTAAGTATGCTAAATTTTCCAATCACTCTTCAACAAAACCAAATGGACTGCGGCCCCACCTGCCTCTCAATGGTATGCAAATACTATGGCCGCAATTTTAGTATTACCAAATTAAGAGAGCTAACAGAAATTGGAAAAGAAGTCGTAAATAATGGACCATCAAATAATTCAGAGATTTGTGCAGTGCACGGCATAATAGTTGCCTCTGAATAAACCAATTTAACGATGTAGTTGCAACTGCTACATTGAAAATTTAAACTTTATAAAATGAAAAAATTATCAAGAAGTGAAATGAAAAAAGTATTGGGGGGGTATGTAACTGAAACCAGGTGCTTTATGGGAGGTGCAGCCGCATGTGCTGGACCCAATGGAGCCTATGGTGGCTGGACAAATTGTGAAGGTGATCATTCACATTGCTATACAACAGGTACTGCAGCTTGTGCCACAGATGCATGTTGTACAAGCTGGTGTTGCGACACATGATCTTCCTAAAATCAGAATGAATCAAGACAAGTTAAAGTAAGATGCTTTTCCTTGTCTTGATTCTTCAGTATCTCTATTTTAAAAATAAAAAAATGGTAAAATATCTTTTAATTTATATTTTAATTCTTTTTGAATGTACTATATGTTATTCACAAAATATAACTATTCAATATTTATATAAACCTGATAACTTTTTTACAGATTCTTTTAATTTTAAATTATATAAACCTATAGACGAAAATGTAAGATCTAAATCTCTGGAAATTCTCCCAATAAAAATTGATTACTCACAAAATGGGGATAGTTTGAAGGCATTTTTTTCTTATAATATATCTGATACAATCATTGCCTTATTGGGAGAGGGGTGGGGCCATCAGATTATTCTAATGCCTATTTACGATACCTTAACAATAATTATAGGAACCAAAATAGAAGCAAAGCCATATTATTCAAGTGATTCATTGTTGATCCCTTGGCAATATCGCTTTGAATATAAATCTCGGTATAAGGCTATTTATCAATTATTCGATTCGTTAGATGTTACAGCAGGCTCAACATTTTTTGACAGAATAGGGGCTAAAAATAGTAGTGATAATATTGATGTTTTTTTTGAAAGGTGTAATTTAAAATATGAAAAAAGAATAAAATTCTTAAATCAATATGCATTACAGAATGATATTCCAGAAGGTATAAAAAATTTGGTTTATCATGAAATAAAATTCGCTTATTTGCTCAATTTAGTTCAGGCTCTTATCCCAGGCATTAATAAACTTTCTAATATTCAACTCCCAAATAATTTTTTTGATTCTTTAAAAGGATACTCGTTTAAGGATGATTATTTATTCAGAAAGAGTAAACTGTATGCTAAAGCTGCTTATCAATATGCAATATTCTACTTATGCAAGTTAAGTGGAGAATTTCGAGACAAATTAGATTTTCAATACGCATATAAAACAATAAAACAAGAATACACAGGAGAAATTAGAAATTATTGTTTGAATATTTTACTTAGCGTTTATATTTCAGAAAATAATCCTCAAATTGATTCTTTAGTTTATGATTTTAAAACTTTTTGTTTGGACACTAATTCCATAATTTATATTGATTCTTTAAAATCTGCTCTAATTGATAAGAAAAATATTTCAATTACTGATGCTTTAAATACTCGCATTTATAATATTTTAAATAGTGAGTTTAGCCTTTGTGATTTAATAAAAGATAAGCCTGTTTTAATTGATTGTTGGGCTTCTTGGTGTAAGCCTTGTTTAGAGGAAATGGTTGACAGCAAGATCCTCCAAAAAAAATATAATGGCAAAGTTGATTTTATTTACCTGTCTTTCGATAAAAATAAAATATTTTGGAAAATGAAAAGTGATGAATTAGGTTTAAAAAATAGTTACTTAATTAGTAATGATTTTGAGAATAGGTTTACTTATCATTTCAATATTTTTTCAATTCCTAGATACATTATTATAGATAAAAATAGAAAAGTAGTTACTTCAAATGCTCCGCGACCATCAAGTAAAGAAGAGATAGAATTTATTTTGGATAACCTATTTTGATATAACGATCCCTTTTGAATGAGAATAAATAAATTCCCTTTCCTTCTCCAACGAAACCAAATGGACTGCGGCCCCACCTGCCTCTACATGGTAAGCAAATACTATGGCCGTAGTTTTAGTTTAGAAAAATTAAGAGAGTTAACAGAAATTGGCAAAGAAGGTGTAAATGTTTTAGGCATTAGTGGTGCTGCTGAAAAAATTGGGTACCGTACACAAGCGGTACAATTAAATATTACTGAGTTACGAGAGGCAAAGCTGCCCTGCATTTTGCACTGGGGACAAAATCATTTTGTTGTATTATATAAAATTAAAAAGGAGCAATACTTTGTTGCAGACCCCGGTAAGGGCTTGGTAAAATATAAACTAAAAGAATTTGAGCAACACTGGTTAAGCAGTAATATCAATAATGAAAGTTGTGGCATCGCCCTTTTATTAGAACCTACACCTGCTTTTTACAATAATGAATATGATAATAATTTTGCCGAGGCTGGCAACAAAGGTTTTGGCAACTTAGTTAAATACCTCTACCCTTATAAAAAGTTAATTGTACAACTTATACTTGGTTTATTGCTGGGCAGTTTATTGCAATTGATTTTTCCGTTTCTTACACAAAGCATTGTTGATACCGGCATTAATACCGGCAACATACCTTTTATTACCATTATACTTTTTGCACAGTTGGCTTTATTTGCAGGCCGGCTTTCGGTAGATTTTATAAAGGCATGGATACTTTACCATATAAGCAGCCGCATAAACATAAACATACTTACCGATTTTTTAATTAAACTGATGAAGCTGCCTGTAAGTTATTTTGACAGCAAAAAGACCGGCGATATTATGCAGCGTATGAATGACCACAGCCGCATACAAAATTTTTTAACAGGCACATCGCTTACTACTTTGTTTTCTGTTTTTAACCTGGTTATATTTTCGGTGGTGCTGGGCATATACAGTTTACCTATCTTTTTAGTTTTTGTTGCTGCAAGTGTGCTATACGTTTTATGGATAATTATTTTTCTTAAAAAACGCAAACAACTTGATTACAGGCAGTTTGATATTGCAGCAGCCGAGCAAAGCAAAACCATACAAATAGTGCAGGGTATGCAGGAAATTAAACTGCATGGCTGCGAAAAAACCAAACGCTGGGAGTGGGAACGGTTGCAGGCAAAAATTTTTAAATTGGGGATGAAGGGTTTGGCATTAAATCAATGGCAGCAAACGGGGGCATTTTTTATTAACGAAGGTAAAAACATAATCATTACTTTTTTGGCGGCAACAGCAGTGGTAAACGGGCAAATGACTTTGGGCGGTATGCTTGCTATACAATACATAATAGGTCAACTTAACAGCCCCATTGAGCAAATGATAAATTTTGTGCAAAGTTGGCAACTGGCAAAAATAAGCTTAGATAGGTTGAATGAGATACATAGTTTGAAGGATGAGGAAGACCCGACCTCCCCGGCCTCACCTAACCCCTCCAAAGGAGGGGGACATGGAGGAGACCTGAGTAAAGAAATTAGCGGAATAGGTAGAGGAGAGCTTAGCAAAGTTTTACCGACGAATAAAACAATTGATTTAACGAATGTTTCATTTACTTATCCCGGTTCCGGCAAGGGTGCATTTAAAATTGTCGCACCCAAAAAGTCATAAATTTGGTAAACCAATCCATTAAAGTTATGACAGAAGCATCATTTATTGCCTTAGCGCAACAACGTTATCAAGAACTGCA
>JBKJLT010000006.1:0-2630 GCA_046596765.1 Ferruginibacter sp.
AAGCCACCTCTAATTTCCTAAATCAATTAATTTAAAAAATCAGTGTAGCTTTCGATGTAGAGTTGAGTTATGTTTTAAGCAGTTAAATAAATATCCGATTCAATGACTGCACGTAAGGTATGTTTAAAATTTTAAAAAATCAATCACTAATAAATATTTCAACCATTGTGTAAAATAATTAATTGAATGCGTTGCTGATATATTACATAATCTGCCGCTTAATTTTTTATACCAGCCATTCACCCAAACCCTGCCTTATTATTTCCCACTCACTTGTTGTACAATCCACCACAGTTGATGGTACCATGCTTCCAATGCCGCCATCAATTACAAAATCTACCTTATCACCAAAATTTTCATAAATCACTTCGGGGTCGGTATATTCTTCTACCATATCGCCGGGCAGCGATGCGCTGAGAATTGGATTACCGAGCTCGTCCAGTATATGCTGACAAATAATATTATCCGGAACCCTCAGCCCAATCGTTGATTTTTTACTCTGCAAAATTTTAGGCACCTGCTTGCTGGCCGGTAAAATAAATGTGTATGGGCCAGGCAGGTACCTTTTCAGCATCCGGTAAAGTGGTGTATCAATTGTTTTTGTGTAATCACTCAAATGACTCAGATCGCGGCAAATGAACGACAGTTGTGCTTTTTGAGGATCTACGTTTTTTATTTTACAGATTCGCTCAATGCCTTTATGCTGATTGATATTGCAACCAAGGCCGTAAATAGTATCGGTTGGGTAAATGATAACGCCGCCGTCTTTTAAACATTCTACTACCTGTTTTAAAAGGCGTGGCTGTGGGTTATCGGGATGTATTTGTATTAACATAGTAAGTAGCAGCCCCCTCTATCTCCCCCGACGGGGGAGGAAATCCGGAAGATAGCAGCGAAGATGATGTATTAGTTAAAAGATAACTGGCATTTCCTCTGTCTTCTATATTCTTCGCATTTATGGAGAGTTAGTGGGGCTTTTTTTCTGCAACTTAACAAAAACATTCTTTAATCAATTACTTTTGCAGCTTTAATAAAACATTTAAACACAGCTTATGTCAGTAATATGCGTTGGTACCATGGCTTTTGATGCTATTGAAACCCCTTTTGGAAAAGTAGACCAGATTGTTGGTGGTTCGGGTACTTATGTTGCTTATGCAGCCAGTAATTTTGTCACTCCTATTCAGCAAATTTCCATTGTTGGTTACGATTTTCCGCAGGAAGAAATGGATGAACTGAAAAAACGTGGTGTGGATTTGGAAGGAGTGGAAATTGTAAAGGATAAAAAATCTTTCTTCTGGAGTGGCAAATATCACCTGGATATGAACAGCCGTGATACATTAGTTACGGACCTGAACGTACTCGCAGATTTTAACCCCGTTGTACCGGATAGCTACCAGGGTGCGGAGTTTTTAATATTGGGCAACCTGGCACCAGATATACAAATGAGTGTGATTGACCAGTTGAAAGTGCGTCCGAAATTAATTGTGATGGACACCATGAATTTTTGGATGGATATTGCCATGGATGCCCTGAAAGCAGTGTTGAAAAAAGTAGATGTGCTGTTGGTTAATGATGCAGAAGCCCGCCAGTTAAGCGGTGAACTCTCGTTGGTTAAAGCCGCCAAGTCAATTATGCAGATGGGGCCACAGTTCTTAATTATTAAAAAAGGAGAACACGGTGCTTTGTTATTTCATAAAGATCATGTTTTCTTTGCACCGGCTTTACCATTGGAAGAAGTATTTGACCCAACGGGTGCAGGCGATACTTTTGCCGGCGGCTTTATTGGCCATCTTGCTAAAACAAAAGACATTAGTTTTGAGAATATGAAAACAGCCATTATTGTTGGCAGTGCTATGGCCAGTTTTTGTGTTGAGAAATTTGGACCTGAAAGGCTTAAAGAAATTACAAAAGCAGATATTGATGTCAGGCTGAGTGAGTTTGTACAGCTGGTTAATTTTGATATTGATTTGGTGTAACAACTTTGCCAAAGTTCTAAACTTTGGCAAAGTTTTATATGCTGATTTTAGTGCCTGAATTTAATTTCTAAAAATTCCCTTGCCTTCCAATACAGTTCTTCGGTGGCACAATGGCAATGCCATTGATGAGAGACTTCATCTTTATCCCAGTAAATAGAAAAGCTCATTTGCTCACCTTTTAATTTCCATTCTGCTTCTTCATTATACGATTTAAAAAGCGAATCCTGATCATAATCAGCGCCAATAAAGGCACTAATGGCGGGCAAATGCACCATGTAATTATGAAAACGAGTACAGCCCACAATAACATTCGGCCTCCGGAGTTTGGGTGCAGCAGGTTTATCAATCAGTTGCTTTAGCCGGTTGTTCCATATTTTGTGTATGGTAATGGTACCGCTATCATCGTAATTTATTTTTTCAATAAGCAGGCCATTACTGTAATTTTCTTCTTCCAGCAGGGCAGCATTGGGGTAATATTTTTTGCTGCTCCATCCATTGGCAGGCTTGCCATCTTTTATAGCTGTGTACAAATGCAAACTGCCATCGGCATAGTGTTGTTTGGAAACTGTATCATTTGGTTGTTCTTTATAAGGATGCAATAGAAATATTTTTAGCATTAATGTAGAATGGCAATCCTTTGTTACCAAATAAATT
>JBKJLT010000159.1:0-10046 GCA_046596765.1 Ferruginibacter sp.
GTTTACTATCTTACTTATTTTCCAAAAGAATACCGCTTCCATTTTAATGCACACAACATGATTGTTTTTGGAAAGGAAGATGACCGATACCTCATTAGCGACCCGGTTATGGAAACACCCACATCGCTAACCGAGTACGAACTGGAAAGGGTACGTTTTGCAAAAGGACCTTTTGCACCACATGGACAAATATATTATCCCAAAGAAAAAATGATAGTTACCGATGAGCAAATGAAAAGCGCTATAGTAAAAGGTATTAAAAGGAATATAAACCACATGTTACGTATACCGGGTAGTATTGCGGGTGTAAAAGGCATTGCCGGTACCGGAAAAAAAATTAAAAAATGGAAAGATAAACTGGGCGATGAAAAAGCAGGTTTGTATTTAGCGCAGTTGGTACGTATGCAGGAAGAAATAGGAACCGGTGGTGGCGGCTTCAGGTATATTTATGGTGCATTTTTGCAGGAGGCACATGCTTTTCATCCAATTGATGAGCTGCTTGATATTTCAAAAATATTTACAGAAGCCGGCGATAAATGGCGCACTGCCGCCGTGCAGGCCGCAGGCATTTATAAAGGCCGCATTGGCAGCCAGGCCGATTATGATGTAATGGGCGATTATCTTATTGAGATTTCGGAGATAGAGACAAAAGCATTTAAGGCATTGAGCAAAATAAAATGGAATTCATGAGCAATGCAGCAGTGCGTATAACTAATTTAGGGTTCACTTATCCCCGCCAATCAACTTCCTGCTTTACCAATTTAAATTTAGAAGTAGCCGAAGGCGAGCGCTTTGGATTGTTTGGTCCCAATGGTGCCGGCAAAACTACGCTCATGAATTGCATGACCGGCCTGCTTCAGTTTCAGCAAGGAAGCATACAATTGCTGGGGCACGAAATTGCACATCACAAAAAATCCATCAACAAACTTTTTGGTTTTGTACCACAGGATTTTTCTTTTTACCAGGAATTAAGTCCTGTTGAAAACCTGGCTTTTTTTGGTGCCTGGAGCGGCTTGCAAAAAGCCGAGATCAAAAATAAAACTACCGAGCTGCTGGAAGTACTTAGCCTCACAGAGGTTCGCAATAAAAAAGTAGAACAGTTCTCCGGCGGTATGAAACGCCGTGTAAACCTCGCTATTGGTGTAATTCACAATCCACGAATTTTATTTTTAGATGAACCCACCGTTGGTGTGGATGTACATACCCGCCACGCCATCATCAGTTATCTTAAAAAATTAAATGAAGAAGGTACTACACTTATTTATACATCGCACCAGTTAAGTGAGGCCGAAGATCTTTGCAATAAAGTAGCATTGATTGATGATGGAAAAATAATTGCACACGACACACTGAATCAACTGATGATTGATCATAAAGAAGACGGGCTGGAAGGTTTGTTTATTAATTTAACCGGAAAATCCTACAGGAACTCATAATGTTTAAACTCTGGAGCACCATATTAAAAGACATGCGCATCCTAACCCGTGACAGGTTGGGCCTGGTGTTTATGTTTGTAATGCCAATTATCCTGGCGCTTGTAATTACGGCTGTGCAAAACAGTACGTTTGAAATGCTGAACACCAATACGGTACCCATGCTCATCTGCAACCGTGATACCGGCGAAGCAGGTAAACAAATGCAAACCGCTATTGAAAAAGTAGGGATGTTTAGTTTAAAACAGGTTACACCAAACGTAACAGACAAAGAAATTTCTGACAGGATGCATGCCAAAGATGCTGTTATCGCCATTATCATTCCGGCAGACTTTACACAAAAATTAAAACTAAAGGCTGATGCGACTGCAAAAAAAGCTTTGAAGAATTTTGGTATGCAGACCGACAAAATAATTACAACCGATACAGAGCAAATTCAACCCATCACATTATTGTATCACCCCGTTTTGCAGGAATCTTTTCGCCATTCTATAAATGGTGCTTTACGCAGTGCATTGCAGGTGGTTCAAAATAAAGAAGTTTTAAAAAGCATCTACTTCGCCATTAATGAAACGGCGCTACCTGATTCATTGGAGAAAGATCTCATCAACAGCCAGATCGGCATTGTTGAAATACCGGTATCGAGGGATGGCAGTCGCAATATTCCCAATGCATCACAGCACAATGTGCCGGCCTGGACTGTCTTTGCGATGTTCTTCATTGTAATTTCTTTAGGTGGCAGTGTAGTTCGGGAAAAGCTCAATGGCAGTTTTGTTCGCTTAAAAACATTGCCAACCAATTACCTGGTGGCATTAATATCAAAACAACTTTCATATTTATTCATAACATTCATCCAGGCAACGGTTGTTTTTTCAATGGGTATCTGGCTCTTTCCATCCATGGGTTTACCCAAACTTAACTTACCGGCCGATATTACCGGGGTAGTAATTGTTACATTGATCTGTGGCTGGTGTGCTGTTAGTTACGCCATCATGATTGGTGTGTTTGCAAAAACTCAGGAGCAGGCAAATGGTATTGGTGCGGTATCCATTGTATTAATGGCTGCCGTAGGCGGTTTGCTGGTTCCTAGTTTTGCCATGCCCGAGTCTTTTCAGTTTGTTATGAAGCTATCACCATTGCATTGGTGTCTGGAAGCGTATTATGGTTTATTTTTGGAAGGAGGAAAACTGAAAGATGTTATCTTAAATATAATACCTTTACTGGGTATCACTGTTGCAATACAGTTAATTACTTTGTACGGCTTAAAAAGAAAAAACCTGATTTAAATTAGTTATGGAAACAGCAGAATTAAAAGAGCAACTTAAAAAGCAGATCATCGAATTTCTGAATCTTATTTCCGTAAAGCCGGAAGATATTAAGGATGAAGATCCATTATTTGGCGAAGGCCTGGGGCTTGATTCAATTGATTCCATAGAACTGATTGTTTTATTGGGCAGAGAATATGGCATTGATATAAAAGACCCTAAAGAAGGCCGCAAGGTTCTTACCAACATCAATACCATGGCTGCTTATATTGAGGAACATAGAACCAAATAAAATGCTTTGCATTTTTTATTTTGATAACAAGCATTGGTTCCTTGATTTGGCAGAAGTGGCGGAGTTTATCCTGAGCGAAGCCGAAGGACTCCGTTCAAATTCAGTTTTTCAATTGAGCTTTGTTCATGTTGTTTGCTTAGAAAATTATAGAATGATATTCCGTTGTTGGAGTTAATTTAAAAAGCCTCGTAGAGGCGATAGGTTGGTAGAAAAAATAGAAAATGGATAACTAAGTGCCGTAGGCACGACAGGATTGCTTAACAATCTGTTGTTCCAAAAGGGACAAATAAAATAACTCCGCTAACGACTAAAAAAATAATTAACCATAAAGATTTTTAAAATTAACTATTGAGCAGAATTTTCATAACCGGTATGGGCGTAATAAGTGCTATCGGAAATTCTGTAGCAGAAAATCACCAGGCACTTAAAGATGGAGTTTGCGGCGTAAAAAAAGAACTTAATCTTTTTCCTTCAAAATACGCCGGGCTGCTGCCTTTTGGGCAGGTACCAATAAGTTCAGAATCATTAAGACAGCAATTAAAAATAACAGAGAAGGGCGTAACCCGAACAAGCTTACTGGCTGTTCATGCACTTGACCAGGCCATAGAAAATAGTGGTTTATCAACTGCCGATATCAGCTCTGTAGAAACCGCGTTGATTGGTGCCAACACCGTTGGCGGCATGTGTTTAACTGATGAATTGTATGCAGATGCCAACACAAAAGAAAGCGGTTCAGAATATACTTCTTCCTACGACTGTGCATCGGTAAATCTTTTTTTACAAAAGCATTATAAAATGAATGGTGTCATCAATACCATCAATACAGCCTGCTCATCATCAGCCAATGCCATTATGTATGGTGCTATGCTAATGCAAAATGGTTTTGCCAAAAGAGCCATTGTTGGCGGCACCGATAGCCTTGCAAAATTTACCATCAACGGTTTTAATGCGCTGCATATCTTATCGCCTGATAACTGCACACCATTTGATGAAGGACGACAGGGTTTAAACCTGGGAGAAGGTGCAGCATTTTTAGTTTTGGAAAAAGAAGAAGATATCGTTGGTAAAAAAGTTTATGCTGAATTAACTGGCTATTGCAATACCAACGATGCGTATCACCCTTCGTCTTTATCTGATGAAGGTGATGGCCCTTACCTTTCTATGCAGGGTGCATTAAAGCTTGCAAACCTTAGCGCTGATAAAATTGATTTTATTAATGCACATGGCACAGCAACAGAAAATAATGATCGGGTTGAAAGCATGGCAATGATTCGTTTGTTTGGCAAACCACCGGCATTTGCATCAACCAAAGCAAACATAGGCCACACGCTGGGTGCAGCGGGTGCTATTGAAGCGGTGTATAGTATTTTAAGTTTGCTGCACCAGGAAGTGTATGCAAGCCTTAATTTCAGAAACAGTATTTCGTCAACTGTTTTAACGCCCGTACAGACTTTCAAAAAAATGCCGGTAAACCATGTTATGAGTAATTCATTCGGATTTGGGGGTAATTGTTCATCACTAATTTTTTCAAAAATCTGAGCCTTGCTGTACATTCATAAAACATATTGCATATCGCCTCAGCAAAATCCTTTGCAGGATGATATTGATTTGATAAATGAACCGGTCAATAAAAAACTACTTGCCATTGAACCATCTTACCAACAAATACCGCCGGGCATTTTACGGCGCATGGGCAAAGCAATAAGAATGGGGGTAGGCACTGCATTGCCATTGATAGATCAAGCGAATACTGTTGACGGAATCATCATAGGCTCTGCAAATGCAGGGTTAGATGAGTGCGTAAAATTTTTAATGCAGATTGTAGATTATGATGAAGGCCAACTTACGCCGGGCAATTTTGTACAAAGCACCGGCAATGTAATTGCGGGGCAGTTAGGTTTAATCAGCAAAAATAAAGGGTACAACATAACCCATATACACCAGGGCCTTGCTTTTGAAAACGCCTTGATTGATGCGGTAATGCAACTACATGCAAACCCATTAAAAAGTTACCTGCTGGGCGGCGTTGATGAAATATCGCCCTACCATTACAATATTGAAACCTTAAACGGTGCTTATAAAAAAGAAGACATTTCTAACAAACAACTTTACAAATCTGAAAGTGCTGGTTGCCTGCCTGGGGAAGGCGCTGCTATGTTTATGGTAAATGCAAATGCCGGTTCGGCCATTGCTGCTGTAAAAGCCATTCATACGTTACATACTGATAATGTTGATCTGGTAAAACAGCAATTACAATTATTCCTGCAGAAAAACGCTGCAACAGAAATTGACCTGCTAATCTCCGGCGAAAATGGCGACAACAGAACTTTACCCTTTTATGCAGCCGCCGAATCTTTACTGCATGATGATGCTTCCATTGTACGCTTTAAACATCTCTGCGGCGAGTTTGCAACGGCATCAGCAATTGGGCTTTGGTATGTCTGCGAAATACTGCAAACGCAAAAAGTACCGGCGCAAATGTTTAAAAAGAAATCTTCAAAAACTATTTACCGTAATATTTTGTTGTATAATAATTTTAAAGGTTACCAGCATAGTTTTATTTTAATTTCGAACCATAAGTAACAATAACGTGTCGTGCAATTGAAACTAAATTTCTTTAGCAACGTCGCTTTCTGTCTATGTTTCGACAAGCTCAACATCACAGAAAGCTGTCAGCCTGAGCTTGTCGAAGGCGGCTTCCAGAGGGGATTTTATGGTTTTATAGCACAATGTATTAATAATAATTTGTTGCCAAGTCTTATCAATTTCAAATAACTTTAACCAGTTTACAATTATAGCTTATGAAGAAAAGATGGAGCTCGTTTTTTTATTTTTGTATTGTTGTTGGGATGGGCTTTGCTATCTACTTAATAGCAAAAAAGGGAAATGCCCTGCAAGGCCCGGCACTTACTACTGCACAGATTGAAAAGGCTAAAGGAGCAACAGTTGCCAATGAGTTTCATGTCTTCAAAGATTCTTTTAGTCATAATCTTACCGAACCTTTAGCTGTATTATTGTTACAGATAATTGTAATAATTGCCTGTGCAAGGCTGTTTGGTTATCTCTTTAAAAAAATAGGCCAGCCTGCTGTTATTGGTGAAATTGTTGCAGGCATTGTTTTAGGGCCATCCATTGTAGGGGCTTATTTCCCGGAGATCAGTCATTTTTTATTTCCTGCGGCTTCTTTGTCATCGTTAAGTTTCCTTAGCCAGATAGGCCTTATACTTTTTATGTTTATCATTGGTATGGAGCTTGACCTGAAAGCCATTGGCAAACAGGCTTATGGTGCCGTTATCATCAGTCATGCAAGCATCATCATACCATACACACTGGGTATGGGTCTTGCTTATTACATCTATCGTGACTATGCTCCCGCAGGCATAACATTTTTATCTTTTGCTTTATTCATGGGCATTTCTATGAGTATCACCGCTTTTCCGGTACTGGCAAGAATACTACAGGAAAAAGGACTTACCCGATCCAAACTGGGTGCCATGGCACTTACATGCGCCGCTGCAGATGATATTACCGCCTGGTGTATTTTAGCGGCTGTAATTGCACTGGTAAAATCAGGTTCATCATTCAGTGTTTTATATACTATTGGCCTGGCAATTATTTATGTACTTGTTATGTTAAAAGTTGTACGTCCTTTTTTAGAAAGATTAAGTACCGTTTACGACAGCAAAGAAAAAAGAAGGACGCCCATCATCGCCATGTTTTTTATCCTGCTTATAATTTCCGCTTACATCACTTCCATCATCGGTATTCATGCGTTGTTTGGTGCCTTCATGGCAGGCGTTATCATGCCATCAAGTTTTAGTTTTCGCAAAATTGTAATTGATAAAATTGAAGATGTAAGCATCATTCTGTTACTGCCGCTCTTCTTTGTAATAACCGGTTTAAGAACGCAGATTGGCCTCATAAACGAAGGGCATTTATGGATTACTTTCGGTTGGATATTATTGGTAGCAGTTGCCGGAAAATTTGGCGGCAGTGCGTTGGCGGCTCGTATGGTAGGGCAAAGCTGGAAAGACAGTTTATCAATCGGTGTTTTGATGAACACCCGTGGGCTGATGCAATTGATTGTTTTAAATATTGGTTATGATCTGGGAATTCTTACACCTGAAATATTTGCCATGATGGTGTTGATGGCGCTTGTAACTACTTTTATGACAGGGCCTGCACTGGATTTGATAAATTGGTTGATGCCGGAGAAGGTTGTTGAATCATGAATCAACAACAGCTATGGATATGGAACCAGAAAAGTAATCTGGTACTTGAAATTATATTTAAACTGCTTCTGTGATTAAGATTAGAATACCCATATTCATTTTAATTGTGTTGTCATTTTGTGCCTCTTATACTTTTGCACAAAAAGAAAGTTTAAGCCAGAAACTCAATATCCAAAAAGCAGAGTTATTAATTGATTATGGTAAAGCAGTTCAGGTTTCTGTTATCCTCAATAAAATCATCAAGGACAAAGTAAATTATTCTGATGTAGTAAAAGCAAAGGTTTTATCAGCCAAGGTACTTCATGAAAATGGGCAAAGGGTACAAGCTATTGACTTGTTACAAAATCTGCTCGCTTTACGGGCTATCCAGCAACCACAATACATTAATCTTAAGGTTGATGCTTATTTAATATTGGCAGATTGTTACTTCAGTATGTTCCGGATAGAGCAGTACAAAAAAATAGCAGATACATTACTGCAAATCTGCCTTCAAAATAATTTACCTGAATATTATAGAGCCAGGGCTTATACCAACATGGTCCGCTATTATAACTATCATGTATTCTCAGATAAATCAAAACCCTTTATTGATTCACTTAAAATAATGTTGGGTAAGTCTGTTAGCACAGCAAATAAACAATATCGCCCTGTTGCCATTTATACCGCATTAATTAATTATTACCGCAATGCTGATGCGATAAAATTATATCAGATAGTGGATAGTGCTATTTTATTCCTTGGTAGTGGATATCGGGGAGAAATATTTAACCACGCACAACTCTGGAGAGCTATTGGTAATGCGAATTTTGATAAAGCAAAGGGCCCGGATAAAATATACAATAGAAAATATAACAGCCAATGGTACAATAAAGCGGTTGTGGGATTCAGCAACGCCATTAGTGTTTTGCAACAATATTATCCAGCTAATCAAATTGACTTGGTGCAATTAAATAATTTGATGGGGCTTCTTGATTATTCTTCCGGTTATTTCAATCTTGCCCTGAAAGACTTTAATAAATCGGAACAGATTTTACATACCAATAATTATCCCCAAACTGAATATGCCTATTCTTACCTGAATACCTATCTCTGGGGATTGAAAAATATTGACAGTGTATATAGTGGCGGCTCTTTATATGCAGTGAAGGAGAATCAGCTTACCCGCTTAATAACACTGGCATCCGGATGGGAAAAATGGGAACAGCGTAACAGCAGTAGTGAACTTCCCTATTACAGAGATATATACTCGGTTACACCTTACGCCATTATTGTTTCATTGTGTTATGATCTTTACCAGATAAGTCATGATATAAAGTTTCTTGATCAGGCATTTGCTGCCCAGGAACGCAGTAAAAATTTCTTTTTAAAATCACAAATGATTGAACGGTATAAATTGATAGAATCGGAACTACCATCAATTAAACAGATTCAAAATGAATTATTGCCTGAAGAAGCGGTTATCAGCTATTCTGATGCAACATCCTATCTTAATTGTTCTTTTGCAATGGTTATTACAAAAGATAAAGCCTCCATATTCAAAATTGATATTAACACCCTTTTGGCCAGTCCGCTTAAGTTTAAAAATTCTGATTCAGTTTGTAAAAACCTGACCTATTTTAAACAGGTCAATCATATGGCTTTTAATATTTTTTTTAAACCTTTCAGGCAGATGCTGGGAACTGGTGTTAATCGTTTATTAATAATGCCATCAACATTTTCGTCCTATATAAACATGGAAATGATGCTTTCAGATACCGCTAATTGCCATTCGTTTAAAAGTTTGCCCTATCTATATAAAAAATACAAAATCAGGTATGAATTCTCTTACGAAGTAGCCAAACTGCGAAAACAAATGAGTTCAACAGAAAAAAATGGAGCAACAAATTTACAAGCCTATATACCCGATTACAGTAAAACTGATCTTTATACCTTACCATTTTTTAAACAGTCTGGGCAGGTATTAAAAAACCAATTTTCTTTTACAGAATTTACTGATAAAAGGGCAACCTTATCAGCTTTTCACTCAAATGCTGGTAATGCTTCTTTGTTACATATAGCCGGGCATTGTAAGAGCAACGATATATTTACCGGTGATTTCAGTATAGCGCTGGATAATGATAATTCCAACGCACCCGTTTATCTAAAACCGCAGGCGATTATCAATACGCCGCTCAATGCCGATCTAACTGTATTAGCATTGTGTGAAACCGGATTAGGAGAATCATTTGTTTCGGATAGTTATATTAATATGGCTTACTGGTTTACTTATGCTGGTTCAAAAAGTTGTCTTTATTCCAGTTGGAAATTAGATGATCGTTCTACAAGTTATATTGTCGAAAAGTTCTATCATTATTTAGCAAAAGGTATGGCTAAGTCAGCATCACTCCAATTTGCAAAACAAGATTACCTGAAACAGGCTAAAACAGAGGAAGAAAAAAATCCGGTTTACTGGGCTGGATTAACCCTTATTGGTGATGACAGCCCGGTTAATATCACTGAGAAGACCAGATTCAATTACTGGTATTTAACATTTTTACTGGCAATCCCTGTTTTTATATATTTCCGGAAAAAGAGAAAATAAATAAATTTTACTACCACAGTTTTTTTTCTGACAACAGCTTCAGTACATTGTCTTTATATGGATTTGCATTGTCTTTTACAATATTTTCAAAATGCTGCCTTGCTTCTGTTTTTTTACTATCCAGGTATAAGCAAATGGCCAGCATAAAATCAGCCTTTTGCTGATAAATTTGTGATGTTGTCTGGTTTACTTTTTCGAAAGCCAACGCTGCAGAATCTGGCTGATGATTCATATAATACAGCC
>JBKJLT010000289.1:0-6013 GCA_046596765.1 Ferruginibacter sp.
CTATTAAACAGTTGGGGATGCAATACCATATTGAATCACTCTGCCATGTAACCCCTGTAGAACAACCTTTTTATATAGAAGCAATAAAGGCATTGAACAACCCGGATTTAACTCCCAACATGATAACTACATCCGGCGAAGACATACTGGATAAGGTATTAAAAGATCATCCTTCCACCAGTGCCTTTAAATATGTGATGGACCTGCCACTGCTGGCAACATGGAATACAAATGCCGGAGATATGCTAGCTAATAAGGCACAGGAACTTTTGCAATTTGATGATGGACCGGTATATTTTTTTTCTGCTGATTGCAGCCCAGTACTGCAATTACAATGGAGCGAATTAACAGAGCATGCCGATGAAATTTTTGATGACTCCTGCATCTCTTTGATCTTTACAGATAAGAATTTTAGCTGGATTATTTTTCGATCTATAGAACTTGAATGGCGTTGTGGAAGATTGAGAAAAAATAAATGATTGCTGATTATTATTTTCCGGCGACAGCGTAAAATAGATTTCCTGTAGCTTTCATTAAGCTACATCAGTTTTTTTCTTTCCATCATTTCTCTTGCTTCAGTTAATGCCTTATGCAAACGCTGTTCAAATTCTTTTTTGGGTGGCAACTCTGTCCAATATTCAGCTACGGCAATTCCGTCTTTGTGCATTTCTAATAATTCTACCTGTTCCCGGCTGGTTTCGGCACATAAAATTAAACCAACCGGCTTTTCTTCCCCATCCTGCTTTTCATACCTGTCAAGCCATTTCAGGTACAGCTCCATTTGTCCTTTGTCTTTTGCCTGAAACTTGCCAATTTTCAAATCTATAGCTATCAATCGTTTTAGTTTACGGTGAAAGAATAACAGGTCTAAGTGATAATCTTCGCCATCAATAATCATCCGTTTTTGCCTTTCTATAAAAGCAAAACCTTTACCCACTTCCAAAATAAAACTTTCCAGTTCTTTCAAAATGGCTGTCTCTAAGTCTTTTTCTAAGTGGCCATCTTTTAATTGCAGGAAATCGAGAATATAAGGGTCTTTGAATGCATTGAAAGGAATAAGTGATGAGCCGCTTATTTGTGTATTCGCTATGGCAGTTCTTTCAAAAGCTTTGTAGGCAACCTTCATTCGTAATTCCCGTTTGCCGAGTAATTCCTCTATTGCCATTTTAGCATAAAATAGCCTTGCTTCCTCATTTTTTAATGGCAATAAAATGATGAAATGCGACCAGCTTAATTGTCGTGCCAGTGGAACGACAATCTCTGTGTCGTAAAATACCTGGGAAAACTGTATCATTCTCCGAACATTTTTTTCGGTAAAGTTTCTGCCATAAGCCTTTTCCAATTGTGCCGACACTGTGGGCACAATCTCTTTTCCATATTCGGCCCGTTTGTTTTGCAGGATATGTTCGTTGATACGCTTGCCCACATGCCAGAACAATAAGGTTAGGGTACTGTTGGCTGCCATAGCCACTTGCCGCTGGCTTTGCTCTATTAAATGACTTAGCTCTGCAATAAGTAACTCGCCTGTAGGTTTAGTATGTTGTATTTTTTTACTCATGCTGTTATTGCTTTCATTTTTTCTTTGGTTAAGCATACAACCTTCGTGCGCCATGGATATTTTTGGAAACTGAACCAAAGTATAAAAAAAATCAGAAAGATAAATATCTTTACTTCGCCTTTGAGTAAACCTGCGAAGAAAAAATAATTTATTGCTTAGCCACTTCCTTAATCTGGTACTCCTGTATCAGCGGTGGATTTTCCGGCGACAGCGTAAAATAGATTTCAATATTAATTTTCTCCCCTTCAATAATAAATGAACCCCTCAATTGGTTCTCTGCTTTTACTTGTTTTACCGAAATTATTTTGCCTGCCTTTGCATAAAGTTCAGTTGCATATTTCTTCAACGTATCAATGGGGTAATCAGGGAAAAAATTTTCGGCAAAGATGCCACTTTGTTCAGCATTGTTCCAGCCGGGTAAAATTTTCATCAACTCATTTTTCCGTTGTTCCAGAATTTTAGATGGTGGCAATTGCATGGGTAGCAACCCTGCAATCTTTATTATGGTGTCCAGTATTTTTAAATTCACAAAACCCATGGGCGAATAAGTACGGTTAGCAAAGGATACAATACCAATGCCATAATCGGGCATGATGCGCCACTGGCTGCCAAAGCCCGGCAGGCCGCCGCTGTGAGCAATATAAGTTTTACCATCGCAGTCTTTCAACCAGGTCAGGCCATAACAATAGGCTGTGGTAACAGCACAGGTTCTTCCATCGGGGAATTTATACACCGGGTTAAAACTATTCCATCTCCAGGGATGATGCATCTCCCGTACCGAACTTCTTTTTATGGGGCCATCCTCTTTTGCATTGTTGGGTGGCCATGCTGATAAATGAAAAGCCATATAATTTGCAAATTCATCAATAGATGAGATCATGGCACCCATAGCTCCCCAGCTTCCGTCTTTGGTATCGTGCAGCAACACTTCCTCATTCCATTTTTCATTCAGCCACCGGTAACCATGCGCTAATTTATCAGGAGCCACATCTCCATATTCATAGGTTGTTGTTTTCATGCCCAGCGGTTCAAGAATATTTTTTTTGATGTAATCCTGGTACCTCATGCCGCTAACCTTTGTAATGATCCTGCCCTGCAAAGCAAAGCCAAGGTTGCTGTATTCAAAAGCAATGCCCGGTGGATTTGAAAAACTGATTTGTTTGCCGATGAATTCCATCAGGTCTTTCTCGCTATCTGCCAGCTGCCTGTCGCCCCAGGGATTATCTTCCGGAAAACCTGCACCATGCGTCATTAAATGGCGGATGGTAATATGCGGGGCATCGGCAGTTGGATATTTTAAGTTCTTTAATTCAGGAATGTAAAAATAAGCAGGGTCGTCAAGGTTTAGTTTTCCTTCATCCCTCAATTTTAAAATGGCCATGCACGTAAAACTTTTACTCATGCTGGCAATGCGGAAAAGCGATGATGAGGTTACAGGAATTTTCTTCTCAACATCTGTATATCCAATATTTCCTTTGTAAACCAGTTTGCCATCCACTACTAATCCATAAGCAACACCGGGTAAATGATTGGAGTCGGCATAGTCTTTAAATATTTGGTCGATCACTGGAAAGGCCTGCCTTATTTTTTCCATGCGCCCTGCATTAATAAATACAGCGGATTGATAAGATGAATCAAAAGCTGTTGCAGCTTGTGGTTTGGGTTGTTTATTTTCTGTACATGAGCTGATGAACAGGGTTGTTGAAAAAAGAATAAATATTATTCTCATGAGTTTGTTTTTAATTGCCAAATGATTTTACAATCGTCCGAACGGCTAAGGCCGGGCGGGCAAAGCACTCTAAGGATGCGGAAAATAAATATCTCAGAATTTATACCGACCCCAACATATCTTTTGCTGAATTATTTTTCCTGAATGGCTGCATTTTCCAATACGTTAAACTCCGCCATGCCCACTCCAATGGGCCAAAGCGGAAATAACGTAACCAGATATGACTGTAAATAATTTGCAGTGTCCATGTTACAGCCACAACATAATATATTTCATACCGCTCCAGTTTACCAAACATACCAAATCCAACACCATAGAAAAATAATCCTACCAGTAACGATTGCATCAGGTAATTGGTAAACGCCATTTGACCTACCGGCCTCATCATTGCAAACAACCATTTAAACCAACCGGATTTATACAATAACATTATTACAGCAAATACACCAACAGACCTGATGGTTCTTGCCACTTCATACAATTCAAACTTTGTCTGCTTAATGATTTCATAATTATTAAAATTTAAATCAATAACTGGTTTAAGCCTGTACCAGGTAAGAAAGATACCGGCAACCAACCCGCCTAAAGCCATTAGCCAATAAACTTTTGATGAAGCATTGCCAAGCAACACCCCGTTTTTATAAAAAGCCATTCCCAGGAACATAAAAATGAGGATGTCCCATATTCCAAAATACAAGTATTCAATTTCACTATGAAAACTTCTTTCGCTTTGGTATTTATAAAAGGAGGCATAATCTCCCCTGACTTTTCGAAGGCTTTTTTCCATGTCTTTCTTTCTGCCTTCGGCTGAACTTTTTTCTTTTATTTCTGTCATAGCACCCAATTCTGATTTTTGATCGTCGGTAAGTTTTGTTATGCTAGTATCCATTTTTGCAATCATTTCTCCGGTAGCAATTACTTTTTTGTCCCGGCAAAAAGAAACATTATCCCTTACTGTTTGAAAACCTAAACAAACAATGGCAGCTATGATGAGTGCTTTGGGAGATAATCTGCGAAATGCAAAAAGGATCATACCACAAAATGCATAATGAAACAGAATATCCCAAAACCATAACAAAACAAACGCATTGAACAATCCAAAAACCAGCAACCACAATTGGCGGCGGAAATAATATTCAGCAGGCATTAACCCATCTGACTTTTTTTCTTTGTTGGTTAAAAACAAAATCATACCTGCGCCAAAAAGCATAGAAAATAATGCCCGTTGACTGCCTGCCACAGATAATTCTATACCCAACCACACTTTATAATTGATGGTACCCATTTCATTTAATACAGAAAGGTCGCCATAGGCTGCAGGTGAGGGTAACCCAAAGCCGGGAATGTTCATTAATAATATTCCGAGAATAGCAATACCTCTTAATGAATCCAGAATAATGATACGTTCAGATTGGTTGACCGGTGCGGCCAGTGTTGTTAGGTTGTTTAACATGTTAGTTTTGTTTTTAGTTAAATAGCAATCAGGGGGCAGGGGTAAAATCACTTACACGGAAGCGGTAACAATCAACAAAATAGGAATAATAATTGATATGTGGGAATAAGACTTGTGCCTTGGTTCCTGGCTCACGAACCATCCTGCATATTTATTCTGCATCAAAAACTAAATACAAATTATTAAAAAGACAGGATGCCCCAATACCGGTTTAGTAAAAACTTGCCGGGTGAACACTTGTGGCACTATTTGATATTTGCACATGAAATAAGGCGATGGGGACATATACTTTATTCAGTTAAAAATTTATCCTGGCAGATAAATTAACTACCCTTCCATCAACAGGTGCCCATATCTGTTTGAATGAGGGATTGGAAATATTTCCATACACGATACTTTCTTTCCGGGTTTGGCGGTAGTCAAAAATATTTTCGCAGTTTAAAACCAGCGATAGTTTTTTTATATCGTAGCGTATCATAGCTGCCGAAATAAAATAACCAGTTTTTCTGGTTCCATCATCAAGATATTGTTTACCGGTATACGATGCCTCTATACAACCCCGGAATCTGGGACTGAATTCGTTGGAGATCACCGCCGCAAATTTACTTTTTGCACTCAGTGGAACATTGGGCTGTACCATATTATAAAATTGTTTGGCAATGGTATAAGTATAACCGAGGTACACTTCCAGATCGTCGTGTTTAATAGCAACATAGGTTTCAAACCCTTTAGTGTTTAAAGCTTTGGCTGCATTAATGTATGTAAAGTTACTGCTGTTATTTTCTGGTATCACAGGCCGGTTTATCTGCGTTACATAAAACATCTGGTTGATGGTAACATTCCAATCATCAAATTTATGTTTATAGTTTACATCCCAGTTGGCTCCCAGAGATCTTTCGGTAAGTATATCTGCCGCCAGGTTATGGTTCCGTAATTCACGTTCATCAACATCATTGTTAAAAACAGAAGGTGCTTTGTAACCCATACCGCCGCCAAGTCTTGATGTAAAGTGAGTATTAAATTTATACAACAGCGAAAGCCTGGGTAAAAGCACAGGTTCATATGCACTGTTATAATCAAACCGTAAACCCATTTGTGCGGTTAGTTTTTGTGTTATCCTCCAGTCATCCTGCAAAAAAACACCCAATATGGTATTGCTGTATGGGTTAATCATGGAAGAGTCGGGATATTTTTTTTCAAAACTTTCGCCGGAAATATTAACGCCGGAAACCAACGTATGCTTATTCCATTTTTTTAAATAAGAAAACTCCGT
>JBKJLT010000281.1:0-10517 GCA_046596765.1 Ferruginibacter sp.
ATTGCAAAAACACAAATTATCGGTAAAGATGGAAGTGTCATCAACACCAAATTGGGTACTTATAATTTGGCTACCGGCGAGGCAGTTTTTTCGGGCCGCCCTACCTTTAGCGATAGCAGCAAATTTGTAATTGCCGATAATATAGCTTACGATAAAAAAACCGATGTTTTACAACTGGAAGGAAATGCAAAATTCGTTGACAGCATCAATAATATTACCATATTGGGCGGACAAATATTTGCAGATGGAAAAGTAAAATCTTTTTTAGCTACACGCAAACCGGTAATGATAATATACCGGGATGGCGACAGCACTTATATGGCTGCCGATACTTTGTTTTCGGGCCTAAGAAAATACGACAGCCTGGAAAGAAGAATGGTAACTCAAACAGATACATTAAAAAAGACGATAGTGGTAAATACCAAAACTACCGCTGCTGATACTTCCATCAGGTATTTTATAGGCTTTCACCATGTGCGTATTTACAATGACTCGCTGCAGGCTGTAAGCGACAGCCTCCACTACTCCACCGTGGATTCTACCTTTAAATTATTTGGCGAACCCGTTGTATGGAATGGTAATTCGCAGGTAACAGGCGATACCTTGTATGTGTACACTCAAAATCAAAAGCCAAGGCGGTTGTATGTTTTTAACAATGGCCTCATCATCAACAAAACCACAGAAGGCATGTACAACCAGATTGGAGGCCGAACAATAAATGGATATTTTGTGGATGGTAGCATAGATTACGTAAGGGTGAAGGGCAGCCCCGCCGAAAGCATTTTTTATCCGCAGGATGATGACAGTGCCTACGTAGGGATGAACCGTAGCAGTGGCGATGTAATTGATGTTTATTTTGTAAAGAAAGAATTGAACAAAGTGAAATTTATAAATGATGTCAATGGTATTTTATATCCCATCAAAGATATTCCTGCCGATAAAAAAGAATTAAAAGGTTTTAAATGGCTGGATAACCGCAGGCCAAAAAACTGGCTGGAATTGTTTGAGTAATCATGGTCAGACGTGGTCGTCAGACCATGATTACTCAAACCTGGTCTGACGACCTCGTCTGACCAGGCCTAAGTGAGATTATTTTAAATTAGCAAGCGCCTCTTTAATCTTCGCAAATCCCTTTTCAATATTTTCCATACTGTTTGCAAAAGAAATGCGTATGCAGTTAGGTTCACCAAACGCACTGCCGGTTACTGTAGACACGTGTGCCTTGTTAAGTAAATACATGCAAAGCTCATCAGCATTTTCAATTTTTTCTTCGCCATAGGTCTTACCAAAAAACTGGTTTACCTGCGGAAAAACATAAAATGCTCCCTGTGGTTCGCTGCAAACAATTCCGGGAATATCAGCCATTAATTCCATAACGCGATGCCTTCTTTTTGTAAATTCAGCAACCATGGCTGTTGTAGGTTTCATATCGCCCGTTAGTGCACTTATTGCTGCACGTTGTGTAATTGCAGTGGCACCGCTCGTAACCTGGCCCTGTATTTTTTCGCAGGCTTTGGCAACAGTTGCATTTGCAGCAATATAACCCAGGCGCCAGCCGGTCATTGCATAACCTTTACTTAAACCATTTATAAGAATTACCCTGTCTTTTAAAAAATCAAACTGCGCAATACTTTCATGCCTGCCCATCGAAGCATTGGCGGAGTTGGGTTCAACTTCGTAATTAATGTACTCATAAATCTCATCGCTCATGATAAAAACATGGGGATGCTTTTTAAAAACTTCTGCCAATGCAATTAATTCTTCTCTGGAATATACAGCTCCGCTTGGGTTGCAGGGCGATGAGAACATGAACAGTTTTGTTTTATCTGTTATGGCTTCCTCCAGTTCTGCAACGGTAATTTTATATCCATTTTCAATGGTAGTACGCACAACCTTAACATCTCCGCCCGTCATACGCACAATTTCAGAATAGGTAACCCAAAATGGTGAAGGAATAATCACTTCATCTCCTTTGTCAACAATACTCATTACTGTATTATAAATGCTTTGCTTGGCACCCGTACTTACAATGATCTGGTCGGGTGTGTAGTCCAGGTTATTGTCTCTTTTTAATTTGCTGCAGATGGCTTCACGCAGATCAAGGTAGCCGGCAACCGGTGTATAATGACTGTAATTATCATCTATTGCTTTTTTTGCTGCTGCCTTAATATGATCAGGCGTATCAAAATCCGGTTCGCCCAAACTCAGGTCTGTAATATCCAGTCCTTGCGCCCTTAACTCACGGCCAAGCTTGGCCATCTTTAAAGTTTCGGGTTCATTAAAGCGTTGCAGTAAAGATGATAATTGCATGAGTTGGTTTTTGGTTGCTGGCAAAAATAGTTATTTATCATACGTAAATAAAACCGAAGACAGATCCGGCTTAATTTTATACTTCCGTTTCAGTTCATAATCATAAATAACCCTGCCGAGGTTTTTTATAAACGGAAAACCAATGGTTGCATAATCGTATTTATCATCGTTTAAAATACCATCGCTGTTGCAGTAAATAATTGCCGAAACAAAAAACTCAATCTTGTTTTTATAATCAACAATGTAAGCAGCGTCAATCACATGCCCATATGCATCACCAACCTTGTTAAAAATGCGGATATTATCATCGGGATTAACTTTTGCAGCACCGTAAAATAAAAACTTACAGTAGGTTGGCCAGTAAGTTGCAGTATCGGAAGCATAAGGCGGATACTGGCTTTCCGTTGGATATTGGCTCATATATTTTAAAACAAAACGCCGGTCATCTTCCGTTATATTAAAACGTTCGCTGACTTTAAGCTTATCCGGAAAAACAATACTGATAAGTATCCTGTTCAGTTCTTCAAGCCCCAGCCTGTTCTTTTTAGAACAGTCCATAGGCCGGTTAACCAATTTTCCTCCAGAGTAATAACAATTACCCAAACTGTCTTTTCGGGATGCATATTTAGCTGTATTGTTTTGTGCAGCCTGTTCATATAAAAGCTTACCACTGCTGTCATAAAACTTTACAGGATTTGTATTGCGGTTTTCAGCTTCCGTTAAAAAAATATTCAGCCTGTGTAATATCTGCACATTTGCAAAACCCTTTTTTTTCAATTCGGCGTTAATGTAATCCTGCCCTAAAAACTCATACAGGCGGTTATAGGCATCATTATCACTCACCATTAAAATCTTTTTTATGTAGTGTGCAATGGTTGGCCTGCCAGCAATGTTTGTGGGGTCATTAAATACAGCAGATTGTCCGCTGTAAGCAGTTTCTGTAAGCATAGTGGTATTAATATCGATCCCCCGCCCGGCTTGGCCGTTCGGGCTGGCTTGGCTTCTTAATTCGTTCAGCTTTTGCAAAGCCAGTAATACAATGGGCAACTTAACCGTTGATGCCGGATAAAAATATTTTTGGGGGTTCACATTAAAATAATTGGGAGTCAGTTCCGGAACCCCTTTCGCATTTCTGTTAATTTGAGTATAGATGATCTGTACATTCAGATTATTCCGGTTTTTAAGGATGGAGTCAAAGTATTGCGGGTATTTTTGCATCAGGGTTTCCAGGAAATTATTTGATGTAGTTGTATCGCTCATTATGGCTTCCGTTTTTATTTCAGGCTTATTATCAGTTGGTTTTACCTGTTTTGTAGTGCTGCATGATATAAAAACAGCTATTCCAAATAAAAATTTCAAAATCCCATTATTTTTACAAAACATATACCCTGTTTTATACTGCAAGTTGGTTAAAATTCTAAAATTATCCCTCATAAAAACTGAACAGGTTTTTCCCCTATCTTTGCACACTTCTAAAAATCAACAAAAGAAGCTACTAAAACGACTATTATTATGAAACTAAAAGGTTTAGTGTGGTTTTTTACAATTGCCCTTACAATAATATCACTTTGGGAGTTATCCTATACGTGGGTAGTACGTAATTATGAAAGCACCGTTAAAGCAAAGGCAACCAAAATTGTAAAAGCTACTTCTCCTGAATTAAAAGGAGAAGAAAGAGATGCCGCTATTGAGTACCGTAAAAGAAGGATTCTGGATAGCACTTCAGAACAAAAAATCTATCCCATTTTTGGAACTACTTATAAGCAATGTAAAGCAAACGAACTAAACCTTGGTCTCGATCTGCAGGGTGGTATCAGCGTAACAATGGATGTTAGCCTTACAGACCTACTAAAGTCTTTAAGTAATAATCCAAAAAATCCTGCATTGCTTAACGCCATACAGGCTGCCAACATTAAAAAAAACAGCAGTGATGCAGATTATATCACCCTTTTTACAGAATCTTTTATCAGCCAGAATGGTGCCGGGAAACTGGCCGGTGCATTTGCAGGTGCCGAAAAAGAAGTAAAAACTACCGACAACGATAATGCAGTTACAAAAAAACTGAAAGCAACCGCAGCGGGTGCCATTAAAGAAACTTACAAAATTCTTGTTCGCCGTATTGATAAATTTGGTGTGGCGCAACCCAATATTAATTTCGATGAAAATAAAGGTATCATTAACGTAGAACTGGCCGGTGTTACTGATATTGACAGGGTTCGCAAATTATTACAGGCTTCTGCACATTTACAGTTTTATGAAGTATATCGTATTGATGAACTGGCCGAATCATTAAAACTGGCCGATCAAAACCTGCAGAATTATCTAAACGGTATTATACCCGACAGTTTGGGTAAATTTGATACTTCTAAAGCCGGTGAAAATGTTAACCCGTTTTTCAAGGTTATCAATCCACAAAATCCGCAAACAGATCAGGCCAGCGGAAAACAATTTTTCCCAGCAGCTATCGGCAGCATTGTATCGCAGGATACGGCCACTTTTTACGAATACATGAACAACCCTGCTGTAAAGGACGCTTTACCGGCCGATGCTAAATTCCTGTTGGGTATTGAAGAAAAGGCAGCAAAAGGAACCCAGAAGTTTTACCAGTTATATGCTGTTAAAAAAATGCCGGGTTCGGAAAAAGCACCCCTGGAAGGTGAAGGTGTAAAAGAAGCATACCAGGCTTTTGATGAAAAAGGAAAGGCTTCTATAAAAATGGAAATGACCAGTATTGGTGCAAAAACATGGGGCCGCCTTACTGCTAAAAATGTAGGCCGTCCTATTGCCATTGCACTGGATGATATTGTATATTCTGCTCCAAATGTAAACGGGCCTATTGAAGGCGGAAGCTCTGAAATTTCTGGAAATTTTACGGTTCAAGAAGCACAGGATCTTTCAAATATTTTAAAATCAGGCAAGCTGGATGCTCCGGCAAAGATTGTTGCACAGCAGGTTGTAGGGCCAACGTTGGGTGCCGAGTCAGTTCGTGGCGGCGCCATGTCGTTCGGTATTGCATTTTTAATAATCTTTATTTTAATGCTGGTATATTATAACACCGGCGGCTGGGTTGCAAATATCGCTTTGATTTTTAATCTGCTGTTTACCATTGGTGTGTTAACTGCCATGGGCTTTACGTTAACTGCTGCCGGTATTGCCGGTTTGGTGTTAACCATTGGTTTGGCGGTAGATACCAACGTAATTATTTTTGAGCGTATAAAAGAAGAACTTACAAAAGGTAAATCGTACCCGCTTGCTATTAACGATGGTTACAAGCGTTCGCTTGCACCGGTAATTGATGCCCACGTAACTTCTTTACTTACTGCATTTATATTGTTCTACTTTGGTTTGGGGCCGGTACTTGGTTTTGCTACCACGCAAATCATTGGTATCCTTCTTTCGTTGTTCTGTGGTATTTTAGTATCCCGTTTAATAACCGAAATATTTACCAACAAGAACCGCCACTTAAATTATTTCACCAGCATTTCTAAAAAGATATTTAAGCACGCCAGCTACAAGTTTATTGAGTACAGGAAGTATGCTTATATTATTTCTGCCTTTGTATTACTGGCAGGTATTGCATCTTTCTTCAACGGTTTTCATTTGGGTGTTGAGTTTAAAGGTGGACGTAGCTACACTGTTCAGTTCGATAAAAATGTTAAGAACGATGAAATACGTGACGACCTTAAAAAAGCATTAGACGGAGACAACGTAACCATTAAAACCGTAGGTGATAACCGCCACCTGAATATTACCACCGCTTATCTTAAAAGCGATGACAAAGCTGATAGTGCTGTAAAAGCAAGGTTATTCGAGGGGCTTAAAAAAGTATTGCCTGCAAATGTTACTTATCAGCAGTTTGTAAAAAATAATATACAGGCTTACTCAACTGTACAGCCAAGTATATCGGATGATCTGAAACGTGGTGCTGTAAAAGCAACCATCTTTGCTATGCTGGCAATTTTCCTGTATATCTTCCTGCGTTTCCGAGACTGGAGATACTCTGCGGGTACTATCGTTACATTACTGCATGACGTATTTGTAACTTTAGCCGTATTCTCGTTCTTTAAAAACATAGTACCGTTCCCGCTGGAGATTGATCAGCACTTTATTGCTGCCGTTTTAACCGTTATTGGTTTTAGTATGAATGATACGGTGATTGTATTTGACCGTATTCGTGAATACAGCCGCGATATGAAAGGTGCTACCAAAACCAACATCATCAACCGTGCCATCAACGATACGCTTAGCCGTACCATCATGACATCTCTTACAGTGTTCCTAACCATTCTGATTCTTTTCATCTTTGGTGGTGAAGTAACTCGTGGTTTTGCATTTGCCATGCTTATTGGTGTGATAACCGGTACCTACTCTTCTATTTTTGTGGGTGCTCCTATACTTGTTGACTTTGCAAAAGACAAACCATTGGGCGCTGCTGCCGAAGTTGTGAAAGAAAAAAAGAAAGCATAATTTTTATTTGAGTTATAGATTAAGAGCCCCGATTTTTCGGGGCTCTTTGCTTCAGCATGTCTCCATTTAACTTTCCTTCAAATTCAGATGTATGCCCATTTTATTAATTTAAATTGCGCAATAAAATTTGTTCCTATGGATGCTGCACTTAAAGAAATATTCTGGAAACAATTTGGAGGGGCGATTGAAATGCTTGAGAATGCTTTAACAGCATGCCCAGAAGAACTGTGGAATACTGATTCAAAATTTTGGTACAACACCTACCATACTTTATTTTATTTAGATTACTATTTAACCCAGGATCCTGAAAAATTTTCTCCTCCCTCCCCCTTTACGCTATCCGAATTTGATAATGCAGGTGCAATGCCCGAACGCACGTACACTAAAGAAGAACTGCTTGGGTATCTTTCTTATTGTCGTAATAAATGCCATGCTTTTATTTCAGGATTAACAAACGACAGTTCCGCAAAACGCTGGGTTAATGAATATAGAAATTACTCTGTTCCGGAAATATTGATTTATAATATTCGTCATGTACAGCACCATGTAGGCCAGTTAAACCTGTTGTTAAGACAGGGAATAGACAATGTCCCAAAATGGGTGTCTCAAACAAAAGTAGATTTATAGCACTTTTTACTATAACACAAAAAAAAGCCGTCTCAAAAGGAATGATACGGCTTCTTTAGTAATTAGATTCTTATTTTTTTATCATACCGCAAAACTTGTTCCACATCCGCATGTTTTACTTGCATTGGGGTTATTAAATGTAAAGCCACGGCTGTTCAATCCTCCCTGCCAGTCAACCTCCATACCCATCAAATAAATACCATGGCTTTTTTCCATAATAACCGGTATGCTATCTATCTCAAAACTTTCATCTTTTTCAGTTTTGGCATCAAAGCCTAAAACGTAAGTCATGCCGCTGCATCCCCCACCCTTTACACCAATCCGTAACTGTTGGCTGTTATCAAAACCAGCTTCCTGCATCAGGCGTTTAATTTCATCTTTAGCACTTGCTGTTAAAGTAACCGGTATAGCTGTTGTTGTTCCCATATTGAAATCTTTGTACAAAATTAAATAAATAAAATAATTTGCTTTTACGAAATACGATTTTCATTATCAATAGCAACACAAAACAAAATAGGTTTGATTGGTTTGCCGGAAAGCCGGGAAGACGTTAATTATTGAATTCTTAATATTTAACATCCGCCTTTCCGTCTTCCCGGCTAAAACAACTACGACATTTTCGTCCATACAAACCCTTAATTTTGCTGTAAATTAATCTCTATGGATTTTTCTACGGATACATTTCTGTATTTAACGCTTTCAGTATTATTTATATCGTTTATAACAATAGCCCTGCTGATTCACGACCGTAATAAAAACAGGAATCGTACAGGCACTGGTACCAACTTAGAATTGGTTAAACTAAAACTACAGGCATTGGAGCGCTTTACTTTATACGCCGAAAGATCGTCGTTAAAAAACCTGGTTTCACGAACACCGGCGGACGGTATTACGGTGGTAGGCCTGCAACTTAATTTATTGGAAGCATTACGTTCGGAATATGAATACAATGTTACCCAGCAGATTTACATCGATCCAAAATTATGGCAGGCCATCGGTAATTTAAAAGATCAAAACACCTACATCATTAACCAGATCGCTGCCATGCTGCCGCCCGATGCCAATGGTATTGAACTAAGCAAACGCATACTGGAATACGCAGCCAGCACCGATGCGGAATTGAGTGGCATTGTTTTAAATGCACTACAGTACGAAGCAAAGCAACTATTATAAATTATGGCTACCGATAAAAAAATATTCACCGACTCCGGTATCGAAATTAAAGCAGTCTATTCACAAGATGATCTTGCCCAAACTCCCCCTTCAGGGGGCTGGGGGGTGCTGCCCGGGGCTTTCCCCTTCACCCGTGGTGTACAAGCTGATATGTACCGCGGCAAACTGTGGACCATGCGGCAATACGCCGGTTTTTCCACTGCCGAAGAAAGTAATAAACGTTATCATTATTTATTAAGCCAGGGCGTAAACGGGCTGAGTGTTGCATTTGATCTGCCAACACAAATCGGTTACGACAGCGATCATCCCCTTGCTGATGGCGAAGTAGGAAAGGTTGGTGTTGCTATCAACAGCCTGGAGGATATGGAAATTTTATTCAGTGGTATTAATCTTGATGAAATAACAAGCTCCATGACCATCAATGCCAGCGGATTTATTTTACTGGCTTTTTATATAGCCCTTGCAAAAAAACAGGGAGCCGATCTTAAAAAAATTTCCGGCACCATTCAAAATGATATTTTAAAAGAATATGCTGCACGTGGCACATACATTTATCCGCCCAAAGCTTCCATGCGTATCATCACCGATATTTTTGAATGGTGTGCCAAAGAAGTTCCTAAATGGAATACTATTTCTATTTCGGGTTATCACATTCGTGAAGCAGGCAGCACAGCCGTACAGGAAATTGCTTTTACGCTCAGTAATGGAAAAGCCTATGTACAGGCAGCTTTGCAAAAAGGTTTGGATATAAATGTTTTTGGCAAGCGCCTCTCCTTCTTTTTTAATGCACACAATAATTTGTTTGAAGAGGTTGCCAAGTTCCGGGCAGCCCGGCGTATGTGGGCAACCATCATGAAGGATTTGGGTGCTACCGATCCGAAAGCCATGATGCTGCGCTTTCATACACAAACAGGCGGTAGTACCTTAACGGCACAGCAACCGTATAACAATATCAGCCGGGTTACCATACAAACACTGGCTGCAGTTCTGGGTGGCACACAATCCTTACATACCAATGGTTATGATGAAGCACTTAGCCTGCCCACCGAAGCCGCAGCAGCCATTGCATTACGCACCCAGCAGATAGTTGCTTTTGAAAGTGGCGCACCCGATACGGTTGACCCACTGGCCGGCAGTTATTTTGTTGAGTCACTTACCAATGAAGTAGAAGCCGCAGCCTGGAAACTGATTGAAAAGATTGATGCCATGGGTGGCAGCGTAGCCGCTATTGAGCAGGGTTTTATACAAGATGAAATTGCAAAGAGTGCTTATGAATACCAGCGCCAGATAGAAAGCGGGGAAAAGATAATCGTTGGTGTTAACAAATTTCAGACTACCGAAAAAAATACCATCCCCGGTTTTAAAATAGATGAGCAGGTACAGCAAATGCAGATTGATAAATTAAAAGCATTGAAAATAAAAAGAGATAGCAGTAAAGTAATTACATCATTAAAAGCCGTCAACGAAAAAGCCATCAGCGGAGAAAACCTGATGCCCGCTGTATTAGAGGCTGTTGAAAATTATTGTACCCTTGGTGAGATTGCAGATGAGTTGAGAAAAGTTTTTGGGGAATATAAATAATTGTAACTATTTTAAGTTCTCATAATTCGCTTAGTATCACGGTGGGTCCTGCAAGCCAGCACACAAAATTAAGGCAGAGACTCGCCTGAAAAGTAGTTGCCACTCGTAGTCTAAACCAATTCTCTATTTCTTATTTAATCGTTTTCTCAACAGTAGAAATGGTGTCATACTTAATAAGATAAAAGAACCTATTGACAATATATCTCGACTCACAAAATTTTCCTCTGCCTGCTTTTTCATTCCTTCGATTGTTGTCAACTGTTCGCTTGTCAAATTATTAGCGTCAACACTCTGAATGAACTGATTGATTGGAATTTGTTGCTTACCTGTTAGAGCCATGTCGGAAAGGAGAAGAACTA
>JBKJLT010000481.1:0-3404 GCA_046596765.1 Ferruginibacter sp.
ATCAATTCTGAGGCTTCGGCTACTGTATTGGTAAAAGCCTTCTCAACTACAACATGTTTACCAGCCTGCAAAGCAAGTTTTGCATAATCGTAATGCGTATAGTTTGGCGTGTTTACAATAACCAATTCAATAGTATCATCGGCCAGCATAGCATCCAAAGACCGGAATGTTTTAATACCGGGATATTTTTCTGCCGCCAGATTTTTTGTTCTTTCAAAAACACCATACAATTCAAAGCCTGGATGCAAATGAATGAAGGGTGCATGAAAAACCCATCCACTCATACCAAAAGAACATAAAGCTGTTTTTATTGGCTGCATATTATTTTTTTTGTTTTAGAGGAACAAAGAACCAATCGCCGAAGAATTCCTGCAACGAAAATTTAGCAGCCTCTTCATCGGTTAATTGCCTTGACCAATTTACTCTTTTCAAAGGATTGGCTGAAGGGCCATAATTTTTATATTCACTATATCTCGCCGTTTTGTTGTTATCAGTATTGTTCCAGTTACTCCAGCCTTCAGCTTTAATATGCTTGCCAATGAAGCAACGTATATAAGTTACACTGGCATAAGGCCTCCATGGGCGGCCAAGCGAAACATTATGCAGAGCAGTATCTCCGGTTAAAACACAATCATAAAATATATAACCATATTTTTTTTCTTTTGGGGTAGATGCGGCCGTAATGTGCGAATTTTTTTTGCTGTGGATATGACATTGATCAAACCAAACAGTAGCGGAACCAAAAATAAAATCAGTAGTTCCTTCTATATAACATTGCTGGAAATACTGCCTGCTTTTATCGCTGTTTGTAAACAATACATCCTGGTTGCCTATAAACCGGCAATTATTAAAAATTGCCTTATCACCATCCGATTCTACAGCAACAGCCTGCCCTGCCGAAAAACCTGCATCGTTTTGAAAAGTAATATTGCCGGCTGTAAAATTATCTGCCAGTATTTTAAAACTCCACGATGTTCTTGTATTGATGGTATCGCCTTTGGGAGAAAGTTTACCGGTATGGTCATCGTAAGTAAGTATGGTATTAAATTTACCAGCACCATTGAGGGTTACAAAATTTTTTGTTGAATCAAGTAAAAGTTTCTCTCTGTAGATTCCTTCTTTTATGATAATTGTTATTGGCTTTTTGTTATTATAAGGAACAGCATCAAATGCTTCCTGCACGGTTTTATAATCGCCGCTGCCATCCCGGGCAACGGTTAACAGGTATTTACGTTTTTGCAGATTGGATGTTTGGGAAAATGTTTTTGTTCCAAACAAAAAAATCAGCCCAATAAATACAAAATATTTTTTCATACTTGATTTATTTATCGCTAAAAATTTTTTTCAAAAACTCATCCGTGTATTTTACCGTGGGTTCAAACCAGGGATTCATCAAACAAAAGTGATGCGGTGAATTTTCAAACCGCTGAACTTCTGTATAGATATTGTACCCATTTAGAATTCTGATATAATCTTCCCGGCCGGCATGCATCCTGTCCACCGAACTATTAATGAACAAAGTTGGCGGCGCATGTTTCCCTGCATGGGTTAATGGCGATGCCTGTGTCCACAATTCAATATTTTCTTTTTTTGAAAAGCCGAACCAGTATGTTGCGGCAGATGTTCTTTTACTGTCGTCACCTTCACCACTTTCGGCATGCACAAAAGAAAGTGTGCCGTCAATATCAACTACTGCATTCACTTTGCTGGAATAATTTAACTGACCTTCCGTTCCTTCAAAAGAAACATTTTCATTGGTTGCACCCAGGAATGCAGCCAGCTCGCCTCCGGCAGAAAAACCAAGTACCGTTATTTTAGCAGTATCAATATTGTATTTTTTTGCATTTTTCCTAACCCACCGTATTGCAGACTTTAAATCATACACCGCAGCAGGATAAAGTGCTTCCGTTGAAAGCCGGTACTCTGGTGTAAAACAAACATAACCAAGGTCAGCCAAATGTTGTGCTAACGGATAATGCTGTCTTCGGTTGCCGCTTCTCCAACCACCACCGTGAATAATGATGATGGCAATTCTTTTAGTTTTTGTTTTCTCCTTCGGGCAAAATGCATCTAATAATAATTTACGTTCTCCCGAATTAGAACACAAGTTGCAATAAACAATATTTTTTTTTTCGTTAAAAGAGCTGGACTTAAATTCGGGAACTATTGTAGCATTGGGATGCGTTTTAATAACAGAGCGGTAGGCAGCATTTGTATTGTAAGATGTATCGGGCTTACCGGTTACACCAGCCAATGATTGTGCATAGCAACTTACAGTTATTGACGAAACAACAAATATGGAAATAATTTTTTTCATTTACTTTTCATCGTACTATTTTATCAGGCTGTTCAGGTAAACTTCAATATTTGTGTAATAATTACTCAATTTATATACTGATGCATCGCCGTCATTATTCATATCTAATCCTTGCTGTTTTTCCCAATCGTCGGGCATTCCATCTTTATCGGTATCTATTGGCGCAGGCAATGATCTTAAAGCGGGCCACGCATTCACTGTTAATTCATAACCAGTACCATGCGCAAAACCGCCCTGTACATCAATAAATTTACCAGTACGGTTTTTTACATCGTTGATAATTCTTTCGTCAAGCGTATCCCTTGCAGGAAAAATAACACCCACATTTTTTAATACCTGGGTGTAAGCATCCGCTCCTGAAAAAGTTTTTATAGCAAAAGCTGTAAAAGCGCTGTTCATTTTTGCTGCAGCAGCATCTGCTTCTGTTCCGTTATTCATGATTACGCCCAACCAGTTATCGGCAGTTACTTCCGGCGATCCATCTACATAATTTCCTGCTACATAAAATTTACCAAAAGGAATAGCAGGAGGTTTTTTATAAGGATTTACAATCTTGGCTTTTGCATTTGCCGCAGTTGATGGACCGTATTTGTAATAATTGTTTACAATATTATAATTGCCTCCCTCGCCTGCATATACATTATTAGCACCCCAATTGTAAATTACATTGTTGCGGTAATCACAATTCTCTTGGGGTGCATTGCGTATGCCATCAAAACGTGGTGTACGGTTATTGCAATGTGCAAATAAATTATGATGGGCAGAAAAATGCCTGCCGCCCCAAATGCCTCCAAAACCGTGATGCTCGTAATCTTTTTCGTCGGTTTCAAAATGATAGGAGTAATTGAGCGGCTCCGAAATTAAATTCCATTGTACCGTGGTACTGTCGCCTGCATAAATGGAAAAAACTTCATCGGTACTCCAACTCATACTGCAATGATCTATGATGATGTTTTTTCGATGTGTCCCGCCAAAAGCATCATCGCCGCCATTACCATCAACCATACCGCCTTTCTGGTATTTATCTCCCATGCGAAAACGGAGAAAGCGAATGATGATATTATCACCGGCAAGTCCAACGGAATTA
>JBKJLT010000573.1:0-7378 GCA_046596765.1 Ferruginibacter sp.
AAATAAAAAAGCACGCTGAAAATCAGCGTGCTATAACATTTTTTTAAGAAATTACTATTTTATAAAGCCTTTGATGAGATCCATTAAACCACCGCCACCATTTTTTTGCTGCTGGTTTTGGGCACCACCAGCCAGTTTGGAAACAATGTCCATTATACCTCCACCACCACTTTGGCCGCCGCCGGTAAACTGCCCAATCAGATCCTGGAAATTAAAACCGCTGTTGCCGCCACTTTGCTGTTCCTGCACCACTTCGGCTGTTTTGCCACCGGTAATGGAGTTTAAAAGCCCTTCCAGCGAAAAATTGCTGTTATTGGGATCGTTTGTTTTGCTGATTAAATTACTGATAACACTGGGAATTAAACTGCTTGCAACACCATTCGCCTTGTCGCCGCCAAGGTTAAATTTGCTCATCAGCTTGCCTGCAAAATGCCCAATCATCATATTTACAATGGGGTTACTTAATATGCCTTTGCCCGAACCCTGATCTGTTCCTTTATTCGTAAATAAAGAAATAATATTTTGCAACCCGCCACCGGCAACCATATTGCGCAGGCCCGATGCTACAGTATTGGTAGCTTCGGCAACTACTTCGTTGTTGTGTTCATTTGGCACATCCGGATTGTTGATTACCGAATCAGTGGCAGTGCCTTTCACCAGGTTAAATAATTCTTCTAACATAATTGTAATTTTTTAATGATAAATATTTTGAAACAATCTGAGTGTGGTTAATATTTATGAAATAAAGATATTGAAATATGATTAGTTCTGTGTGGTTAATTTTTCGGCATTTTCGGCAAACTGCAGGGCTTCCAGAAATTCATTTAATTCGCCATTGAGCACTGAGTCTAAATTATATATCGTTAAACCAATGCGGTGGTCGGTAACACGTCCCTGGGGATAATTGTAGGTTCTTATTTTAGCACTGCGGTCGCCGGTGCTTACCAGGCTTTTCCGCATGTGAGCTGTGGCTTCTTCTACTTTTTTAACTTCTGCTTCATACAACCTGGTCCTGAGCATTTCCATGGCTTTTAACCGGTTGCCCAACTGGCTTCGGTCTGTTTGGCACATTACCACAATGCCGGTTGGTTTGTGGGTAAGAAAAACCTTTGTCTCTACTTTGTTTACATTTTGTCCGCCGGCACCGCCGCTTCGGGCTGTTTCCATTTTTACATCACTTTCTTTTAATTCCACATCCACTTCTTCGGCTTCGGGCATTACCGCCACAGTTACGGCGCTGGTATGTACACGGCCGCTGGCTTCAGTATCAGGCACCCGTTGTACCCGGTGTACGCCACTTTCAAATTTTAAAACGCCATACACTTCATCGCCCACCACTTCTACCTGTACTTCTTTATAGCCACCAACTGTTCCGTCGCTTTCGCTTAAAATGGCAGTTTTCCAGCCCTTCTTTTCGCAATATTTTAAATACATGCGTAACAAGTCGCCGGCAAACAACGATGCTTCATCGCCACCCGTACCGGCCCTAATTTCCAGTATGGCATTCTTTTCATCATAAGGATCTTTGGGAATCAGCATATTGCGGAGGGTTTTCTCCATCGCTTCTTTAGTTGCTTCCAGTTCCGGTATTTCCTGCTTGGCCAGACTGCGCATTTCTTCATCATCGCCATTCAGCACTTCTTTGTTAAACTCAATATCATCAAGCAGTTTAACGTAGGCATTGCGTGCATTAACAATTTTCTCCAGGCTGCGGTATTCTTTACTGGTGGCGGTAAATTTTTTATTGTCGCTCACAATATCCGGATTGGTGAGTGCAACCCCGAGGTTGTCGAATCGTCCTTTTATAGCATCTAATTTATCTAACATTGCGTAATTTATTTTTTAACAAGCTGGGTAACATTCTTCAACATCGTTGTGAACTTTGTTCTGTTCTTCTTTTCTTTTACTAAAAGAAAAGAAGAGCCTCACTTGTACTACATACCTTTGCTGAACTTTAATTTTGTTTTGGTTGTACATGGTCAGACGAAGACGTCAGACCATGTACAACCAACCAATGGTCTGACGTCCTCGTCTGACCATTGGCAGGGCGGCAAATTTACAATATATCAACCAATCATTTTGTACAGAAAATTTTCAGCAGATAAAATCTTTGATGGCTATCAAATGATGCAGCAAAAAGTGTTGATTACAGATGCAGCCGGTGTTGTTGTTGAATTGATTGATGAAAAAGACAGTGGCGATGATGTTGAAAAACTAACAGGGATCCTTTGTCCCGGCTTTATAAATGCGCATTGCCACCTGGAGCTTAGCCACCTGAAAGGACATATACCCAAACATACCGGCCTGGTTGATTTTGTTTTAAAAGTGATTACAGAGAGGCATTTTGCCGAACACGATATAATGGAGGCAATTGAAGATGCGGAAGACGAAATGTTGCAAAATGGTATTGTGGCGGTTGGAGATATTTGTAATAACTCGCTTACCATCTCGCAAAAAAATAAAGGAAGATTACGCTATCATAATTTTATTGAAACCAGTGGTTTTATTCCTGTATTTGCAAAAGACCGGTTTGGTAAATCATTAGAGATTTTGGGAGCATACCAGTCAAGTATCAAGTATCAAGTATCAAGTATCGCTCCACATGCACCTTACTCAGTTTCTCCGGAGCTATTTAAATTGATCAACAATTTCCCGGATAATAATTTACTAACCATCCACAACCAGGAAACCGCCGCCGAAAATGATTTTTTTGAAAAAGGCACCGGCGATTGTTTGCGGCTCTATAAGCAAATGGGTATTGATATTTCATTTTTTAAACCCTCCGGAAAAACAAGCCTGCAAACCTGGTTACCCAATTTCACCAAAAAGCAATCAATCATTTTAGTACATAATGTTTGCACCTCCGAAGAAGATTTATCATTTACAAAACTGCCAACTGTCAACTGCCAACTGCCAACTGTTTTTTTCTGCCTTTGCCCCAACGCCAATCTCTACATAAGCAATACGCTGCCCGATGTAAAAATGCTGATGAAACATACCGATAATATTGTTTTGGGAACCGATAGCCTTGCATCAAACGACCAGTTAAGCATTTTGGCAGAAATTAAAACACTTCAGCAAAATTTTAATGACCTTGATTTGGCAACATTGCTGAAATGGGCCACCAGCAATGCTGCCAGGGCATTGCGGATGGATGAAACACTGGGCAGTTTTGAAAAAGGAAAACAGCCGGGTGTGTTATTGATTGATGAAAATAATATTGAAAAAGTGAAGCTGATTTTCTGATTCAGCATTAATCTCCGCCACCGCAACCACCGCTGCAACCGCCGCCACCATCACCACCTCCTCCATCACTGCCATCGCTACCACCATCACTTCCGGAATCATTTGCATTGCCATCGCTCCAACTGCCACCGGCACCGCCGCCACCAAAATCGCCACCGCCAAATTCTGTTGCAGCAGAACCGCCGTCAAAATAAGTTGATAAAGAATCATCGGTGTAATACGTGTTTGAGCTGTCAGAAATGCCATACACCGTTTTCTCCCTGGAGCTGTAATTCTTTTCCTTAAGTTTTTCTTTGTTGAATTTTGTTTCGCCCCAAATATCTGTTGGGGGTTCAAAACCAAATTCGCTGGCATAAAATTCAATTGTATCTAAATATTGTGCATTAAACCTGCCGGTCTCATCTGCCATTGGTATCAACTCGGGATGATGATCGAACTGGTAGCAAATAACCTCATTACAAAACTCCCGGTATGCGCTGGTAAAAAGTATATGCTCGTGCCAGACCACATCAATTATTTTTGAGGGCGTTACATGAAAATCGCTCACCACGCCCAGGTACACAAATTTTTTATATTCCGACAAAGCCTTTAGTGCAAAAGCTTTGCTCCAGTTATGTTTATGGGCAATTTTTGAAGCAAAGGCCTTGCTGAATGCATCTGCTCCGCCAAAAGCGGCTGTAACTTTTTGCCAAAGATTTGCTGGTACCAAATGATCGAAATGGTAGCCTCTTAATTTTAACCAAAGTTCTTTTTTGTTCATAGTTGAAGATTTATTTTTTAAAGCTATACAGTCACAACAAAACAATAATTTTTTTACAAGGCATTAAAATACGTTTTTTATAAAACTTCATGCAGCACCATCAGCGTTTTCATCTGTCCAAAATCATGCATGTGCAAAGCATAATATTCCAGGTATCTTAATAAAAGCGATCTTCTTATTTCACCATTAAGACTAAATTCTTCCAATTCGGCTGGCTGCATTACTTTTAACAATTGTGAGGTTAGCTCAGCACTTTTACCGTCAATAAAATGTTGGTGTGTGGGCTGGTGATTAATAAAATTCCCTTCCTGTAAATCCAGTACCGAATCTTCACTATTAAAATTATCTGTCATTCTAAAACCAAAAAAATGCGTAAGATGCAGGGTAAAAAACAGTGCAAAATTTGCTGTGATGGTTTTATCTGCTTTATCCAATGCTAAAAAAGATTCCTCGCAAAATGAAAAAAGATCTGCATTGGGCTCGGGCTGTTTTAAGCATTTTTGTATAAGCTCGGTCATAAAAGATGCGATGCTGTTTTTTATAACATCGCTCAGCAGCCTGTTATACAAAACCGCCCAGGAAAACTCTTTTATCCTTTGCATAGATTTGTTTTCGCTGTGGTAAACAACCAGGTCAAGTATAGCTGTGGGTTGAAAATGATTTGCTTTGGAAGCCGATTTTTTAGAGGTGCGTACCCCGTTCACCATATAGGTTTGTATACCAAACATTTCGGTAAATATGGTAACCACAAGGCTGGTTTCGCCATATTTGATGCTGCGTAATACTATGCCTTTGGTTTTGTAAGTCATGAATAACCCTGCTTTTCTATTTTTGAGGTTTGCCGCAAGCAAGAATCTCTTCAAAAATAATTTTAAATTCACATGGTGAATTTTACTTGCCACGAATTACACGAATTTTCACGAATAATACACTACGATTCGTGAAAATTCGTGTAATTCGTGGCGAAAACTACAACGTAGTTTATAAATATTGGCTTTAAACAGCTTATTCATTCAATTAGCGGCAAATAGATTTTCTTTGCAGAATTATCAACTATTTATTAATCAATTATCCATTAAATATGTGGCAACGTCTGGGAAAATTAGTGCTTAAATTCAGGGGACCTTTATTGATTCTTTTATTGCTGATAACTGCCGTAATGGGTTTTTACGCCAGCAAGGTTAAAATGAGCTACGAGTTTTCGAAAGCCATTCCTACCGATAATCCCAAGTACTTAGAATACATTTCTTTTAAACAAAAATTTGGCGATGATGGAAACCTGCTGGTTACCGCCATACAAACCGACAGTTTATTTAGCCTTAAATATTTTAATAACTACAGAGAACTTCAGCAACAATTAAAAAAAGTAAAGTATGTTGAAGATGTTTTAAGCATACCCACTGCCATAAAACTGGTTAAAGATCCGCTGACAGAAAAACTGGCTGCGCAAAAAATATTTCCTGATTCCATTCAAACACAGGAGGCTTTAGATACTGCCGCCGCTGAATTTTTTAACCTGCCTTTTTATAAACAAAGGCTATACTCCCAGAGTACTGCGGGCAATCCCGAATTGAATGCTTACCTGATGGGTGTGCGTATTAATAAAGATGTGCTGAATTCAAAAGGCCGCACAGCGGTAATAAATGATGTAATAAAAACGGTAAAAAAATTTGAAGAAAAAACAGGAACTGAAGTTCATCTGAGCGGTTTGCCATTGATAAGAACTGTAATTGCCGACAGGGTACAAAATGAAATGAAATACTTTTTATTCGGGTCACTTTTATTAAGTACACTTATACTGGCACTTTTTTTCCGCTCTTTCAGCACTACGATGCTTTCTTTGCTGGTAGTGGTTTTGGGCGTTGTTTGGAGTGTGGGTGTTTTGTATTTGTGTGGCTACCAGATTACTTTATTAACCGCATTAATTCCCTGCCTGGTGGTGGTAATTGGCATACCAAACTGTATTTATTTTATCAACAAGTATCATACCTCTTACATACAATCGGGCGATAAAGAAAAATCGCTGGTTGATATGGTGAGCAAGATGGGAGTGGTTACTTTGTTTTGTAATCTTACGGCAGCAATCGGCTTTGCTGTTTTTGCATTAACCCGCAGTGCCATTTTAAGAGAATTTGGAGTAGTGGCAGGTATCAGCATCATGATTATTTTTGTTGTTTCATTTATTTTACTGCCTGCGGCATTAAGCTATTTACCTGCTCCAAAACCATCACAAACAAAATATCTTAATAACCGGTGGATCACTAACTTTTTACTGCAGCTTGAAAAATGGGTTTTCCATCATAAAAAAATGGTGTACGGCATAACAGCCGTTGTTTTAATTTTTGCAGTGGTTGGTATTTTTAAACTAAAGAGCGTTTCTTACATTGTTGATGATCTTCCCAAAACAGATAAAATATATACAGACATTAAATTTTTTGAGAAAAATTTTGGCGGGGTAATGCCACTGGAGATTGTGGTTGATACAAAAAAGCCAAAAGGAATCATCAGCCCTAAAGTAGATATTCATGCCATCGCAGCATTCCAGGATTCTTTTCTGATTAACCTTAAAGATATAGCCAAACCGCTTTCGGTGGTGGATGGTATCAAGTTTTTTTACCAGGCAGCCAGCGAAGGAACAGGCGATTCTACCTTTACATTACCGGCATTTGGTAATCCTTTGTATGATCTGCATAAACAACTGGTACAACTGAATGCACGGCGAAAAAATAATGAAATGACTGCATCAGACTCGGCCACCAGTAAGCTAATGGGTTCTTTTGTAGATAGCAGCGAGCAATACCTGCGTATCAGCATGAGTATGGCTGATATTGGCACCCAAAAACTGCCGCCATTGCTGGATAGTATTCAGCACAAGGCAAACGAAATATTTGATACCGCTACTTATAAAGTGCAACTTACCGGCACCAGCATTACCTTTTTAGAAGGCAGCCGGTTTATAGTAAACGGGCTAAAAGACAGTATTTTCTGGGCTTTTATACTCATTGCTTTTTGTATGCTTTACCTGTTTAAATCGGCACGTATTTTATTGTGCTCCCTTATTCCAAACCTGATACCGTTGATAATTACTGCAGGAATTATGGGTTGGGCAGGCGTCCCCTTAAAGCCTTCTACCGTGTTAGTTTTTAGCGTAGCGTTGGGTATAGCGGTGGATATAACTATCAGATTCCTCGTTAATTATAAGCAGGAGTTACCAACGTACAATAATAATGTTTCGGAAACCGTAAGCGCAACCATAAAAAATACCGGTTTAAGTATCGTGTACACTGCATTGGTTTTAATTGCAGGGTTTGTTATTTTCTGCGGCAGTGGTTTTGGAGGTACCAAGGCACTGGGTTGGTTAACCTCGGCAAC
>JBKJLT010000583.1:0-9336 GCA_046596765.1 Ferruginibacter sp.
GTTTTGTACACATTTGCCTTTCCCAATTTAACCGTACCGGTAATTTTTACCAGCACTTCTTTGCCGAACAGGGTTGGCAGGGCATTTTTTAAAAGATTCTTCATATCTACTTCAATGGCCAGGGGCATGGTAAATTCTGCCAGGCGGGGAATGGTGATCTGGTAATCTTGGGCACTGTGCCCGAGGTAATTATTATCTACATAAATATCCAGATCGGTGTATTTAAGCTGTAGTCCAAAATTGTTTGGGTTATAGTAAATCAGATCAACTTTAAGCTTTGTTGCTGAAAACCCGATTGTTTCCACTTTCAGGTTTTTAAAATCACGGTACACCAATTCTTTAGGTGCCTGACACGATGTCGCAAAAAAGACAATCATCAAAAATGCAACGGGGTAGTGGCTGGCTTTAATTTTCATGGTTGTTTTTTAAGACTGTAATTTAGGTTAAGAAATTTAATTACAGCAAGTATTAATAAAAATAGGTTTTCGCCTTACTAATAATTTTAGAACCTATAATATTCAACTGATTAAAAACATCAGAATTTTTGACTAAATTTATTGGTATATTTTATATTTACGTAAATATTTGATAGTCAGTTTATAAAAATTATTTAATTGTAAATCACATTCAATAAAATTAACCAAAAAACTAATTTAATTTCAAGTGTATTTATTTTGAAGTCTTTTTTATAAAAATAGTAAAAAAATTAAATAAATAACTGATAATAAGATATTTATAACTATTTATTAATAAAAAATAATGGTAGATTATAATATTGTGATAAAATCTTGCTTAATAAAATTGTGATTGAGATTTTTAACCATAACCAACTGATGTATAGTTAAATTAATTTATTTTAATTAGTAAAAATTTACAAACTAATTTTTGTGAATGCATTTTTTAAAATAGGAACAAGCCAAAATGGCTGATTTTCAGCAAAGGAAATTTACCAGGATTTTTGATTTTATTTAAGAGAAAAGTTGAGTTTATGCATAACAAAAGATGAGGTGCATTGCCCTTATATTGGTTTCGTACTCAAATCTATCCGGCTGTTTTCTGCCTATATTTAATACATGCCAATAAACATCATATGTACAGTCTGACCTAGAATTTACATAATAAAATGACCATAACCATGGCAAACTTTATGCGGTTAAACTTATAATTAGAGTATGGCTGCACACAGGATGAATTAATAAGTTTCCTGTTAAATTCAAAAATGCGTAGAAAACGGAAAAAAAGATTTCTAATTATTTTAGATAAAAGATAGAAAAATGTATACTGAATGACTTATTTTCATAGAAATTTTCTAAAAAAGCGTCTATTTTACGTATTAACACTCCTTTCACAGTAAAATTACGGTATAATAAATTTGCGCTTTCCGAAAAACGTATTATGTTTGTGATGAAATTAGAAATGACTGTTACCTCGGTTATTCTAACCTTCAAGTCTTAACTTCCAGTTCCCCTCTAAAAAACCAACCAGATATGGTTCGGTATTAATACTTCTGCCAAAGCCATGTTTGTTTTTTAGAAACTACAAACCACAGAAAAATGAAAACTTCTACATCATCTTTATTAGTCAACCGACTTTTAACTCTAACATTTATTTTGGTTCTACTAATTTTTGCGGGTCAGGCATATGCCTTTACTAAATACAATACTGTTAACAATCCGGGCGTTGAATATGCTTCTTTAGTTGCCACTGCTACTGAAAAATCAGTGTTTATTAACTGGGTTACATCCTCTGAACAAAATAGCAGTCATTTTGAAGTTGAAAGATCAACTGATATGAAGGCTTTTAAAACAGTTGCAATGGTTTTAGATGGGTTTTCTACGACCGGTACCAATGGTAAAAGCTATAAATTTAAAGAGGATGCAGGCGATATTAAAAAAGGTAAAACTGTTTACTACCGCTTAAAGCAGATAGATAACGACAACCAGGTGCATTACAGTACTGTTATGGCAGTGCATATTAATACTACTGTTACTATTTTTCCAAAATACAATAAGCTGAATGTTCAGTTAATCAATAGCAAAAACATTTATCCAAACGGTCAAACATTGTTATCCAAACAAGCCACAACAGGCATGAGGCAGATCAATACGTCGGCAATAAGTTCAGTTGAACTTATTGCTGCTGTATTGAATCCGGGCGAACTGATTCTTGGAACTGAATTGTATTCACCAAAATTAACGTTGGCATAGCAGAGCATTGGTGACCGGCAGTATTACCGGTGCTTAGCCAACTTTATTAGACATACAGTGTTAATTCAGGTTTCCTTTATTTCAATTAAAAATACATTATTCAAAGTCGGTCACAAACAGTAAAAAATATGCTTTTATAGTGACTTTCAGAGAAAGTAGTGTTTAATGTTTAAGTATGAATATTATTTTTAAGGCATTAGATTATTGTTGGATAACTTTGTTGCAAATGGTAAACGTTTATAAACCGCAGCAGGTAATGCAACTAATACCATCCAATCACCATATTGATTTTTTGCAGCGGAACAGAAAAACAGAATTGGCATAGGTTTAAAACAAAGACCGTTAAAACAACTTAAGAAATATTGATTTATAAAATGATTTTATACCCGGCACACTAATAAAACCCTTATCATTGTTACGTACCCGGCGGCCCCCGGGTTACCGAACGCAAGTGCTTGGTTTACGATGTTTTCTTTGGGGGTTACAGAATCGAAAGATTCTTAACAAAAGCTGCATTTCTATGCGGCTTTTTTGTATTTTTATATAAACAATTTTATCTAAAATGGGTATTATAAGAATTCCATTACGGTTTGAGGGCTCGGTAGGAGAAAAAATGGTTTATGCACTATTTGACAGCGGTGCTACTTTTAGCTGCCTTAGGTCAGATATTGCTGCAGCTATTGAAGAAGCCAGACCATTGAGGAAGCCGATGGAAGTAGCAACTGCCAGCGAAGGGCATTACGTAAAAATAACCGAAGCCCTGCGTGCAGATTTTTATTATGGAGATATACGCCTGAGCGATGAATTTATGGTTGTGCCTGCCTTAAGCGAAGAAGCAGTTATTGGTGTAAATACTTTGCAGAAATGGCGTATTAAATTGGATTTTGAACATGATACCGTAATTATAGACCCTAAAGTGGCTAAATTAATACTTAAAAATCTGAAATAAATAAGATCAACTTTGTAACAAAAGCTGCATTTCTGTGCTGCTTTTTTGTTTGAGCTAACCCCCAGCCTCCCGATAAAAATCGGGACATGCTCTCTTCAAAGGAGAGAGGAGAGAGTGCAAAGAAGTGGCAGTTTTTAAAAGCTGCCACATCTATTTTAAATGTCTGGCCACTGCAATTACCCAAAAATATTTAGAAGAATTTGTTTATTTACAGCCGTATAATATAAGTACCCTGCTTAGTGGCCTGACACCTTAAAAAATAGCCGCACCCAAATGCGGCTGTTTTCTTTTTTAGGCTTATATTTGGCTTTGTACTCCAATGTGAAGAAACTGTTAATTTCTATTATCCTAATCAGGCAACGAAATCCCAAAAAGCAGCATCCGGTTTACCGGATATTATTAAATATTGCTTAACCTAATTTTATATAAATTAATATGAGAAAAATACTACTTCTCGCCATTATTTTTTTAACATCATTTACTGCTTTTGGGCAGGATTTTAGTAATAAGGGAAAAGATTTTTGGACAGGATACGGTTATCATACCAGTATGTTGGCCGCAAATGGTGGCAGCCAAGACATGGTTTTGTATTTTGCTACCGATCAGGCAACTAATATAGTAATCAATATACCTGCTACGGGTTATACACAAAATATTACTACTACAGCCGGAAACAATGTTGTTACCTCTGCAGTAATACCAAAAACAGGGGTACAGGATGCCAGGTTGCTAGTCGGTGGCTTATCTAATAATGGGATACATATTACCAGTGATAAACCGATGGTTGCCTATGCACATATTTACAATGGAAACTGCTCTGGTGCTACTATTTTATATCCCACAAATACTTTAGGCAGGGAGTATTATTCGGTAAACTATAAAAATTGGTCGAATAACAATAATGCGAATTGCTGGCTTTATGTAGTTGCAACCGATACGGGTACTACTACTATTCAAATTACACCACAAGCTGACCAATTAGGAGTAGTAACTACCCCAAGTAGTGGTAGTTGGGTGGCGGGAACAACATATACAGTAAATTTAACCCAAGGGCAGATATACAATGTGATGGGGATTTTAACAACGACTGCTAATACCTGGAAGGGAGTAGATCTTACGGGATCAAAAATTAAAAGTATAAATAATGGTAGCGGTTGTAAGAAGATAGGGGTTTTTTCGGGTAGTGGGAGAATCAGCATATCTTGTAACAATAGCAGTTCATCATCGGACAATTATATGGTGCAGGCCATGCCTAGAAATGCGTGGGGTAAAAGATATCTTACCGTGCAGGCAAATGGTAACCAAGCAATTAATATTTACAGGGTCTGTGTTTCGAGCCCGGCAGCTGTTGTTAAAATAAACGGAGCGGCTATCGGCTTACCATTAATAAATAATTTTTATTACGAAATACCTGCAACCAACCTACCTCAATTAATTGAATCTGACAGTGCTATCATGGTTGCTCAGTATTTTACTTCGCAGGGGGCATGTGGTAATGGAGGCAGCCCAGGAGACCCCGAAGTAATATACCTGAGTGCTGTTGAACAAAATATTAATAAGGTAATATGGAATGCAACACCCAATTTTGCCATTACATCTCATAGTCTAAGTTTGGTAATTCCAAATACCGGTACTGCTCTTAGTTCGTTTAAGTTGAATGGAGCTGCTGTTACAGGTTGGGTTACTCATCCAGGGAATCCCGGATATTCATATTTGCGACAAAACGTAGGTGTTGGATTTAATATCATGCAATCAGATTCAGGATTTAATGCCATTGCATATGGTTTTGGAAATGCTGAGTCTTACGGTTATAATGCCGGTACAAATATTAAAGATCTTTACCAGCAAATTGGCGTTTCAACTACTTATGGTATTGAAACAACTCCGTCAGTATGTACGAATTCTCCTTTTAAATTTAAAGTTTCATTACCTTACATACCTGATTCTATGCGTTGGAATTTTAATGGTGCAGTGGGTATGTCTCCTAATAATAATACAGTATACGTTAATAACACAGGTAATGTTACCGAAGATTCCACTACGGTAGTCAATGGCAGAACTTTACATTGGTATTCAATACCAACGCAATATTCTTTTTCAATAATAGGTGTTTACCCTATAACAATTACTACGTTTGTTCCTAATGGAGAATGTGGGGCACAACAGGATATAGACTTTGACTTGGGAGTATCTAATCCTCCGGTAGCAAATTTTACATGGACAGCGGGAGGCTGTGTCGCTGAACCTTACCAGTTTACGGAAACAACCCCGCAGTTTCCAAAAGCAACTTATAAATTTTGGTGGAATTTTGGTGACCCTGGTAGTGGTCCCAATAATGATACTTCCAATTTGAGAAATCCGGTACACACTTTTAGTGCTCCAGGTACATACATAGTAAGATATGGATCAATTACAACACCAGGCTGTTTAAGTGATACGATATCTCAGACAGTCATAGTTCCAGATTTTCCAAATGCAACAATTGCAGGTAATACAACAGTTTGCATAAATACGGGTACTGTTCCAGTTATCTTTACTGGCACACTGGGTACTCCTCAATACATATTCAGTTATAATATTAATGGAGGTGCTACTATAGTAACTCCCCCAAGCACCAGCGGAACATTTACTATAAATGCACCTACAACTGTGGCCGGTACATTTATTTATAACCTGGTTGGTGTACGAAATGCACTGCCTGCAGGTACGCCATGCACCCGAACTATTACCGGACAGTCGGTAACTGTTATTGTAAGACCCGACGCTACTGTTACACTAAGTTCTGCTGCAGGCACAGATAATCAAACAGTTTGTATAAATACGCCAATAACAAATATAACCTATGCTGTAGCGGGAAGTGGAACCGGTGGTGCTGTAAGTGGTTTGCCTGCCGGAGTAACAGGTACTTACGCAGGTGGTGTAATAACAATAACCGGTACACCAACCGTAGCAGGTACTTTTAATTATACTGTAACAACTACAGGGCCTTGTTTAACGCCACAGGCAACTGGTACAATTACTGTAACGGCTGATGGTACACTTGTACTAACTTCAGCAGTAGGATCTGATAACCAGACTTTATGTATTAACACCCCCTTATTAGTTAATATTACTTATGCAGTAGGTGGCACTACCACCGGCGGCAGTGTAAGTGGTTTACCAGCGGGTGTCACAGGCGTACTTGCCGGTGGTGTTATTACCATTTCGGGAACACCAACTATAGCTGGCGTATTTAATTATACCGTTACAACAACCGGCCCTTGTATTATACCAACTGCTACCGGAACCATTACAGTTACCGGCGACGGAACATTAACATTAACTTCTGCCGGCAGCACAACCAATCAATCGCTTTGTATTAATATACCAATAGTTAATATTACTTATGCTGTGGCTGGAACCGCCACAGGCGGCAGTGTAAGCGGATTACCAGCAGGCGTGAATGGTGTTTTTGCGGGTGGGGTAATAACCATCTCCGGTACACCAACAGCCCCCGGTGTTTTTAATTATACCGTTACCACAACCGGCCCATGTGTAACGCCGCAGGCAACCGGTACCATTACTGTTACCGCTGATGGCACACTTACACTAACATCGGCAGCAGGCAGCAATAACCAGACTTTGTGCATTAACACGCCTTTACTCACGAATATTACTTATGCAGTTGGGGGCAGCGGTACCGGCGGTAGTGTAAGCGGTTTACCAGCCGGTGTTACAGGCGTATTTGCAGGTGGTATTATTACCATTTCGGGTACACCAACTGTAGCAGGCGTATTTAATTATACTGTTACCACAACCGGTCCTTGTGTAATTCCAACTGCTACCGGAACCATAACTGTTACCGGCGACGGAACTTTAACATTAACTTCTGCAGCCAGTACAACCAATCAATCGCTTTGTATAAATATACCAATAGTTAATATTACTTATTCAGTGGCGGGAACCGCAACAGGCGGCAGCGTAAGTGGTTTGCCACCGGGGGTTAATGGTGTTTTTTCGGGTGGTGTTATTACTATTTCTGGTACGCCAACGTTAATTGGTACATACAATTATACAGTTACAACAACCGGCCCATGCGTAATACCAACAGCAACCGGTATTATTACGGTTAACCCGAATGCATCCATTACACTAACATCGGCTGCACCCACTACATCGCAGGAGCTTTGCCGCAATTCAACCTTAACCAATATTACCTATGCAATTGCAGGCGGAGGAACGGGTGCAGGCGTAACAGGCCTACCGGCAGGTGTTACCGGTGTTTATGCAGGAGGTGTGTTTACCATTAGTGGTGCACCTACAGTAGCAGGCTTATTTAATTATACGGTTACCACAACCGGTACCTGTGTACAAAACAACAAAACGGGAACTATATTGGTTAACCAATTGCCAACAGCCACATTTACATATTCTGCACCCAATTGCGCAACCAGGTTAATCAGCTTTACTGATGGATCAACACCCAATAGCGGGGCATTAAATAGCTGGACCTGGGATTTTGGTGATGGACCACCAACAAGTAACTTGCAAAACCCTACACATATATATGCTGCAGCAGGAACTTATAATGTAAGATTAACTGTAACTACAGATAAGGGATGTACCAGTAACCCGATTGCCAACGTTCCGGTGACTATCAACAACCGTCCACAGGCTGGTTTCATAATTCCTGAAGTTTGTTTAAGTGATACCTACGCACAGTTTTTAGATACCAGTAAACTTACCAATGCAGTTATTGACCGCTGGGACTGGAATTTTGGAGATCCAGGCTCCGGACCTTTAAATGTTTCTAATTTACAAAATCCCACACACAGTTATTCGGCAGTTGGTACATATAACGTTCGTTTAATTGTATGGAACTTTGCTAAAGATTGCAGGGATACCATTACACAGGTTTTACAGGTAAATGGAAGTTTCCCGAATGCAAGTTTTTTAGTAAATAATCCTACAACACTTTGCGCCAATGATTCTGTGGCTGTTGTTGAAGCTTCAACGGTTTTCCCAGGTGTAATTACCAAAATAGAAATTTGGTGGGATGACGTTAATGCCGGGCCCCCTGCACCACCTGATGATGTAGACAATGCTCCATTTACGGGTAAAGTGTACAGACATTTATACCCCAATTTTCAATCGCCATTAACAAAAACATTCCGTATTCGTTACAGAGCTTATTCCGGTGGTGTATGTTTAGATGATTCATTAAGAAACATTACAGTGAATGCTGCACCACGGGTTCAGTTTAATAATATACCCAACACCTGTTACCTGGTAGCCCCATTTCAGATACCCACGCCGGGCAACGGTGGTGTACCTGGTTCAGGAACTTTCAGCGGCCCCGGTGTTTCGCCTACAGGCATATTTAATCCCCAGGTTGCTGGTATTGGTACACATACCATACTATATACTTACACCTCTACTGCGGCGGGTTGTAGAGATACAATGAGTAAAACTATTACTGTGATAGACACTGCCCATGCAGCATTCAGTGTGGTATTGCCCAGTTGCCAACAGGTACCAACTTCATTTACCGACCTGTCAACCGCACCTGCCGGTGTAGTACTGGCAAATACTGTGTGGAATTTTAATGATGCTACACCGATTGAGAATCATGCGCCGGGTACTACCTTCAGTCACTTATTTCCTGGCCCAGGTACATATACTGTTACTATGCACAATGTATCGGCTGTGGGTTGTTTAAGTACTGATACTTCTATGCTGGTAACTATTGATCCCAACCATGGTATTTCTTTAACATCCGGCAATGCCAATCAATCGGTTTGTATCAATACAGCCATTGTGCCTATTGTTTACACATTGAGCGGTGGTGCTACCGGCGTAACGGTAACAGGCCTGCCAGCGGGTGTAAACTTTGCACTTGCAGGAAATACCTTAACTATCAGCGGGACACCAGCTCCGCTATCTGGCGGACCATTGTTTCCATTTACAATAGTTACAACAGGCAACACTTGTGTAGTAGCCAATGCTTCGGGATCAATAAATGTGCTGCCCGATCATACCATTGACCTTACTACTGGTAACAATGACCAAACGGTTTGTATCAATACACCCATTGCACCCATTGTTTATACTTTAGGGGGAGGTGCTACCGGTGCAACTGTAACAGGCCTGCCTGCTGGTGTAAACTATGCTGTTGCGGGAAATACATTAACTATCAGTGGA
>JBKJLT010000054.1:0-3177 GCA_046596765.1 Ferruginibacter sp.
GGGCAACACATTGTAGAGTTTGAGCAAGGTGGCAGCACAAGGGCAGAATATGGCAAGGCACTTATTAGTAATTTGGCTAAAGACCTTTCGCTGCTGCATGGCAAAGGGTTTAGTGCCAGTAATGTAAAGCGTTTCAGGCAGTTTTATTTGGCCTATCCAATTGGTGCGACAGTGTCGCACCAATTGAGTTGGAGCCATGTAGTGGAATTTTTGAAAATAGATGACCCGTTAGAAAGAAATTTTTACGAAAACCAAACGCAGTTAGAAAACTGGAATGTAAGAGAATTGGTGCGACAGAAAAACACAGCCTTATTCCAACGATTGGCACTCAGCAAAAACAAAGAAGAAATTTTAAAACTATCTGCACAAGGCCATGAAATAACATCACCAAAAGATATTTTGAAAGACCCTTACGTTTTTGAATTTTTAAAAATACCTGAAGAACAACTCCCTTCTGAGCAAGAATTAGAATACCATTTGTGCAATAACCTGCAAAAGTTTTTATTGGAACTGGGCAAAGGCTTTACCTATGTGGGCAGGCAATATCGTATGACGATTAATAACAAACATTACCGGGTTGACCTTGTATTTTATCACCGCATACTCCGTTGTTTTGTATTGATTGATTTGAAGATAAACGAAGTGCAACATGATGATATAGGCCAGATGAATCTTTACCTCGGCTATTTCGCTAATGAAGAAAATACAGAAACCGATAACCCACCCATTGGCATTATACTTTCAAAAGATAAAGATGAACTGCTGATAGAATATGCAACCTATGGCATGAACAGCCAGTTATTTGTAAGCAAGTATCAATTGTATTTACCTGATAAAGATGATTTGATAAAATTGTTAAACAATACACTCCACAGTGATGAAAATGCTAAAAATTATTAAAATGAAATCATTTGTAAAAATATTCCTGCTCTGTTTGATACCTGCATTTGCAATGGCACAAAAAGACCCAACCTGGGGATATGTAACTGCACAGCAAGCCGATACCCTGAAACGTTCTGTACAAACAGAAAAGAATGATACGCTAAAGATGGCTGCCTACCGCAGCCTGGGATTTTATTACCAGGATATTAAACGGGATAGCGGGTTGTATTTTCATGAACAGCAATTGGCACTGTCCAAAAAATTAAATAGAAGATTATGGCAAGCCGATGCATACAGTCAGGCGGCGTATGTCTTAAACGGTTTAGGCAATGTTATGAAATCGTATGAATATTTTTCAGAAGCCATGAAGCTGGCTGGTGATGAAAAAAATGAATCTGATAATTGGCGGCCCTGGACATTCTCCAATGCAGAAAATGTTCACGAAGCCCGGATTTCCATCTTAGGTATGAATTACCAGATGATGGGAAACCTATGGGTAAGTTTGGGTGAACTTGAAAAATATAAAACCTCTTTGCAGGAGTCATTGAAACTTGGGGAGTCAGTCACTAATGGAAAGGTAATATATATTGCCAGCAGAGGGCTTGCCTTTGTTATGCCCCCCGATTCAGCTCTTTTATTTCTCAAAAAAAGCATTAAAATAGGGGCTAAAGCAGGTTATAACAGAGTTGGTTTTTCTAATTTTTTTATTGCACGCAGTTATGGGCAAAAAGGCATGTTGGATTCTGCTATAATTTATACACACAAGTCAATTGCAAGATTTTGGGCAGATAAAGAACTCATTGGATTGCCAATAGCTTACAATGCACTTTATGATCTCTTCCTTTTGCAAAATAAAAAAGATTCAAGCCTTTTTTATGCAAAAAAGGGAATGGAAACAGCTCTGCTGGTTGGCACACCTGATGCTGCTCTGGTGGGTGCCTATAGAGGGCTTTCTAATGTGTATAATTTAAATAATGATAAAAATAGTGCCTACAAATATGAAATCTTAGCGTATAAATTAAATGACAGTTTAAAAAACGCCAGGATAGCAAATCTTACTGATTACCAAAAATTCGCTTTCAATGAACAGCTTCGTTTAAAAAAACTGGATGAAGAAAAAACAGCCTATGCAAATAAAATGACTATGCTTGGTTTGATAGTTGTGCTGGGTGGCATTCTGCTGACAACAATAATTCTTTACCGAAACAACAGGCAAAAACAAAAAGCAAATGCAGTTTTAGAAACAACATTACACAATTTAAAATCTACCCAATCGCAATTGGTTCAATCCGAAAAAATGGCGAGCCTTGGTGAACTCACCGCAGGCATTGCCCATGAAATTCAAAACCCATTAAACTTCGTCAATAATTTTTCCGAAGTGAATAAAGAATTATTGGTGGAGATGAAAGATGAATTAGATAAAGGAAATGTTGATGAAGTAAAAGCATTGGCAAATGATGTGATAGATAATGAAGAAAAAATAATCTTTCATGGCAAACGTGCCGATGCCATTGTAAAAGGTATGTTGCAACATAGCCGCAGCAGCAGCGGTATAAAAGAGCCAACAGATATTAATGCTTTGTGTGATGAATATTTGCGGTTGAGTTATCATGGTCTAAGGGCAAAAGATAATTCTTTCAATGCAACAATAAAAACAGATTTTGATAAATCAATCGGTAATATTAATATTATTCCGCAGGATATTGGAAGAGTTGTTTTGAATTTATTGACCAATGCTTTTTATGTGGTGGATGAGAAAAAGAAAGCTTCGACAAGCTCAGCCGGACAACCTTATGAACCAGCGGTTTCAATCAGCACCAAAAAAATTGGTGATAAGGTTTTAATTTCTGTAAGCGACAATGGCAACGGCATCCCTCAAAAAGTACTGGACAAAATATTTCAACCCTTCTTTACCACCAAACCTACCGGGCAAGGAACGGGATTGGGGTTGAGTTTGAGTTATGATATTGTGAAAGCACATGGTGGAGAATTGAAAGTGGAAACGAAAGAGGGGGAAGGAAGTGAGTTTATATTGAATTTGCCCATATAATAAAGAGTATGCTAAAGTTTATATCTTAAAACCATCTTCATAAAAATGAAAAAAGCAATACTTTATTTCTTTTTTTTTGGTATGTGGCTCCAATCCGCTGCCCAAAAAAATAAAGCAGATAGCCTGGCGAATTTACTTGCTAAAAGTAAAGATACTGCCAGAGTTAATTTATTAAACGAGCTAACCAAGGCTTACTGGTATTACCAATTAGACAAAGCAACAGAATATAATACAAAGGCTCTTCA
>JBKJLT010000073.1:0-2867 GCA_046596765.1 Ferruginibacter sp.
ATTATGGGTGATGGTGGCAAATCTAATTTTACCCATTTTACTACCGATAACGGGCTGGCTCTGGATGCCATAAGTTGCTCTATAATGGATAAAACCGGAAACCTCTGGTTTGGTACTTATGGCGGTGGTGTGAGTAAATATGATGGTAAATCATTTTCCAACTTTACCACCGCTCAGGGGCTGGCAAATAATATAGTTAGGAGCATCTTAGAAGATACAATAGGAAACCTTTGGTTCGGCACTGATGGCGGTGGTGTGAGTAAATATGATGGAAAATCATTTTCCAACTTTACCACCGCTCAGGGTCTGACAAACAATACGGTTTGGTGCATCTTAGAAGATAAAAACGGTAACATTTGGTTCGGAACTGATGGCGGTGGAGTTAGTAAATATGATGGGAATCGCGTTGAAGCCATTCAAAGAGGGGAGAAAGTTATTTTAAGCGATCAACAAGACCTTAAAAAAGATAAAAATGGACTACTTGTTAAATCTTTTTCCAATTTTACCACCGCCGAGGGGCTTGCAAATAATTCTGTTAGAAACATCTTAGAAGATAAAATTGGAAACCTTTGGTTCAGCACTTATGGCGGTGGTGTGAGTAAATATGACGGGAATCGTGTAGAAGCCATTCAAAAAGGTGATAAAGTTACGTTAAGCGATCAACAAGACCTTAAAAAAGATAAAAATGGATTACTAGTTAAATCATTTACCAATTTCACCACCGCTCAGGGGCTGGCAAATAATACGGTTTTTTGTGCCACTGTAGATAAAAAGGGAAACCTTTGGTTCGGCACTACAGGCGGTGGTCTGAGTAAATATGACGGCAAATTATTTACTAATTTTACGACCGCTCAGGGGCTGTCAAATAATAGTGTTTTTATCATCACCGAAGATAAATCTGGAAACCTTTGGTTCGGCACTGATGGAGGTGGTGTTAGTAAATATGACGGAAAAAAATTTATGAATTTTACAACCGTTCAAGGGCTGGCACATAATACTGTTTTTAGCATCACCGAAGATAAATCCGGAAACCTTTGGTTCGGCACAGATGGAAGTGGTGTGAGTAAATATTACGGAAAATCCTTTACTAATTTTACCACTGATCAGGGGCTGGCATACAATACAGTTTTGAGCATCACCGATGATAAAAGCGGAAACCTCTGGTTCGGCACTCATGGCGGTGGTGTGAGTAAATATGATGGGAAATCCTTTACCAATTATACCACCGCCCAAGGGCTGACAAATAATACAGTTAGGAGTATCTTGGAAGATAAATCAGAAAACCTTTGGTTCGGCACTGAAGGCAGTGGCGTAAGTAAATATGACGGGAAATCATTTACCAATTTTACTACCGCTCAGGGGCTGGTAAACAATATTATTTGGAGCATCTTAGAGGATAAAGCCGGAAATCTTTGGTTCGGCACTGATGGTGGTGTTTGTAAATATGATGGGAATCGTGTTGAAGCCATTCAAGGAGGAAAGAAGGTTTCGTTTAGCGATCAACAAGACCTTAAAAAGGATAAAAATGGATTACTTGTTAAAACCTTCACCAATTTTACCATCGCTCAGGGGCTTGCAAATAATACTGTTTTGGGGATCTTAGAAGATAAAACTGGAAACATTTGGTTCGGCACTGATGGTGGTGTTTGTAAATATGACGGTAAATCCTTTACTAATTTTACCAGTGCTCAAGGCCTGGCAAGTAATAGTGTTTTTAGCATCACCGAAGATAAAGCCGGAAACCTTTGGTTCGGCACTGCAGAGGGCTTAAGTATTTTAGATACAGAGTTGTGGAAGAAAAAGTTGACTAATAATAAAGACAAACAAGTTGGCTATAGGGGTAAGGGCAAAGGAAGCATTTCAAATAAAATATTCAAGAGTTATACAATTGAAGATGGGATGCCTGATAATTTTGTTACACAAGTGATGCAAATGCCCAACGGTAAAATGGCTGCAGGTACTAATTTAGGCATCATCCTGTTTAATGTTTCAGAAGACTACTCCAAATTGACCGATATCGAGATATTCAACTCAATTACCGGCTATCCGGTTAAGGATGTGAATGTGGGGCAAAATGGAATGTATAAAGATAGCAAAGGGATTATTTGGGCAGCGACAGGTTCCGAAAAAACGGCATTGGTTCGGTTTGATTATGCCGCATTGAAAAAGAATACAGAACCCCCAACTGTGGTTATTCAATCAATAAAGGTAAATGATGAAAATATTTGCTGGTATAATATACAAACCAAGGGTATTAGGAAAAATAATCAGGACAGCACAATGGCTTTGTTTCAGGAATTTTTAGCTTATGGAAAAACCCTTTCGGCATCTGAAAACGATTCAATGCTAGAACGGTTTGGAAGTATTCAATTTGATGGCATCACCAAATTTTATCCGCTGCCTGAAAAATTGGTACTGCCCTATGAGCATAACAAAATAGCCTTTGAGTTTGCAGCCATTGAGACATCCAGACCATTTTTGGTTAAATACCAATTCATGCTGGAAGGTTACGACAAAGAATGGAGTCCGGTTACCGACAAGAGCAATGCGAACTTTGGTAATATCATCGAAGGAACTTATACCTTTAAACTCAAAGCATATGGAGAAAATGGGGTTTGGTCAGAACCAATTATATACACCTTCAAAGTGTTACCACCCTGGTACCGCACCATTTGGGCCTACACGATGTATGTTCTGTTATTTCTTTTTACGTTAAGAGCTTTTGTAAAATGGCGTGAACGGCGCTTGCGAATGGAAAAAGAAAAACTGGAACATACAGTTGAAATAAGAACGGCTGAAGTAGTTGCGGAAAAGAAAGAAGTTGAAAAGCAAAAGAAACGTAGCGATGATTTGCTTCTCAATATTCT
>JBKJLT010000222.1:0-8111 GCA_046596765.1 Ferruginibacter sp.
TTATTGTCTTCTCTTACCAATTTGAAATATCCTTGACAGGTTAAAACCAAAGCGGATATCGCCCTTAAAGAAATCATTGGTTGTTTGTGCTATGTAAGCCCTTTCGTTCATACCAACGGCGTTGGAAAAATGCAATTGAAAAACATGGCCGCCTGTTTCAATATCTATACCAGCCGATAATGGCGATTTATAACCCAGGGTTTTGGAACCCAGCACATGATGATAATCTAAAGTAAATGCCATGCGCTTACTAAACTTAATGCGGCCACCACCACCCAATGCAACTACGGTATTGGCACTGCCCACATTGTCCATCCTGCTGCTATGCAGCACAAGCGGGCTTAATTGCAGTGATAAAGCGCTGGTTATTTTTTTTCCAACAATTAGTTGAAGGTGGTAAGATGTTCGCTGGCCTGTTGTTGGTTTAATAGAATCAAAAGACTTCTCAGTCCAGATAGTTGCACCGGTTGCCACTAAAACAGATACCGGTACAGCTTTGTATCCTTTGGCCTGTTGCAAAATTCTTACTTTGGCAAAAGCATCAAATTCTTGCCTAAAGGTACTTCGCCCCACACCAATCATAATATTATTGGTTATTCCGTAATCGGCACCCATGCGCATAGATGCCTGGTCGAGTCCGAACATTCTTTTTATACCCTGGTCAACCAACCCAAAACGATGTAATATTCTTACATCCAGGTTTCCTTTAGCCAGCATTTCGGTTGAGTGTGCATTTATAACTCGGGTTGATTTAAAGGCGCCTGAAATTTTTTGTGTTTGTTTGCTGCTGTCTAAAAGTTCATCCATTATATTTTTCTCCTGGGCATTTACCTTCATCACAAATAAACACAAAATGCCTATGATGATGCAATTTTTTACTTTCATAATATTTAATTATTCACCATAATATTTTACCAACGCATTATTTTAGTCGGTAAATTTTGCCCCGGCAGTAATCCAGTTTGTTATAATGGCTTTTTCTGCCGGTGTTAGCATAGGGCCGCCTTGTGGCATATCGCCTATCACCACTGCACGTTGGTTTATAAGGCTGGCGGTATTTACGATCTGGCAATCTTGCGTGTAGTCACGCCCTGCTGACGGGCTTGGGCCGCTATGGCAGCTTATACATCTTGCAGCAAGTAAACTTTTGACGTTCGTAAACAAAGGTCCTGCGGTGTTGTTGATACTCACTATTGCCGCCACCGAATTTTCGCAACCAAAACCATCCTTGGCAAATAAGGTATAGTTGCCAGATGCCAGTGCCGTAAATATATTGGATGCCTGGTAAGTACCACCTGCATTTAACTTGAAGGTAAAGCCGGTACTGCCACTTGCATTAACTGTGGCGGTACCGTTGTTACTGCATTTTGCTGCCGCCACAGTTGATGCAGATACTGTAATGGTATTGTTTACTCCAACTGTAACCGAAACAGTGTTTTCGCAACCTGCACCATCTTTTGCAAAAGCAGTGTAAGTAGCTGCCATAAGATTATTAAATACATTAGAAGCCTGGTAAGTACCACCTGCATTCAGCTTGAAAGTAAAGCCTGTACTGCCACTTGCATTAACGGTTACTGTGCCATTGGTTTGGCAATTAGTTACCGGTGTAGCAGTTGCCGAAACTACTATTGAATTGCTTGCTGTAACAGTTACAGTGGTTGTTGCCTCACACCCACCGGCCTCTCTTGCAAAAACTGTATAACTGCCCGGCGCAAGGCCATTAAAAATATTAGAAGCCTGGAAAGTACCTGCTGCATTTAGTTTGTAAGTGAACCCTGAACCACCGCTTGCTGTTGCGGTAATGGTTCCGTTATTAACACAATTGATTGCGGGCGTAGTTGTTGCAGTTACTGAAATGGGAGCGGATGATGCAACAGTTGCAGATGTTGATCTTTCGCAACCAGCGGCATCTTTTGCAAATACAGTATAGCTGCCAGCCGCCAGACTTGTAAATATATTTGATGATTGAAAACTGCCGCCTGCATTCAATTTGTAAGTGAAGCCAGTGCTGCCAGATGCACTTACAGTTATTGTGCCGTTGTTGGTACAGTTAGCAATGGTGGTTGATGCAGTAACGGTAATTGTTTTACCTGCACAGGGATCAACCGGGCCAGGAGCCGGCGATGGGCTGCTTTTTGAGCAGGACATAAAATTTACCGAAGCCAGGCTGATGATAATTGCAAAGCAGATCAGCGAAATTTTTTTTGACATATAATTAGTTTTAGCTTGTATTGAAATAAGACAGGCAAAGGTTGCCGCTTTAACAAAATAAATGTAGCAATTTTATTTTGCATGTACAACATATATTAAATAACGGATGCTTTTGCCAAAAGGTTGCTTTGTGTGCTGATTATTTTTTTCTTGATGGAGTAAACTTGATCCCGATCATAATATCGGTACTGTATAATTTTACTTCGCCTTCACCAACGCCGGCAAGCGGAATGGCTACACCCGAATATGCCATGATGGAAAAGTTTTTAGATACCTTTTTTTCTATGCCTGCAGAAACCCTGAGTACAGAAAATAAGTTTTGGTTACCGGTATAGTTTACGGCGGCCTGGTGGGGTATGCCGTAGCGCTCATAATAAAGCTGATAATCTTCTTTTTTCATTATGTAAGAAGACAGGGATGCCGCTGCAAAAATGTTTATTTTTTTACCGGGTGTAAAATCATATAACACCGAAACCGGAATTTCGTAAACCCTGCAGTTGGCATCAATTGTTTTTATGTCTACAATGTTCCAGTATGTGCCCGGTTTGGTTTTATAATCGCTGCCGGTTGCCTTGTATTTTTTGCTGCTGATATAAAACCCGGCTTCAACAGCAATATGCTTATTCAACCGGTAGCCTGCACCCAGACCGGTTCTGGCTGTAATTTTACTACCCGAAAATAATTTAACCCCATTTGCCTCTGCCCCGCCTGCTGCTACGATATAAAAACGGGATATCTTCTTTTTTGATTTTTTATCGCTGTTCAATTTTTCTGCTACACTGTCTATTATCTTCTCAATTTCTTTCTCAGATGTTTTTACAGCATCTACTTTAATAACAACTACATCTTCTTTTTCTTTATCTTTTAAATCGCTTTTTGATTGATCGGTATTGATGATTTGTGCTGAATTTTCATTACCCTCTTCTAAAGAGCCCGGTTTAATTGTAGCAACAGTCTTTGCTTTTGAAATAATGCTGATGCTTTTTTTGGGATTTATTTTTGTTTCACCATTTGCCTGTTTGTTCGTAAGCAAAGCTGTTGATTGTTCTTTTTTGATTTTTAACCGGTTATTATTTTCTGCTTCAATGGTACCGGGTTTAATTTTTATTGTTGTCTTTTCTTTTGAAGTATAGCCCTTGCTATTTTCTGGATTTACTTTCTCTGTATCATTTGTTTGTTTGCTGATAAACAAAGCCGTTGAATTATCTTCTTTTAAATCTACTGGTTCATTACTGCTTACTTTTTGTTTGCTTTGCGGGGAGGCATTTGAATTTAATTTATCGTTATTAAGCGGTGCATTGGTTTCTACAACAGTTGAAGAAGCATTCTTGTCAGCTACCTTTTCAGTAGCAGGTTTATCAATATTTACAAATGCAACAGGTTGATGCAGTTTAGTTTTATCTGCATCACTAAAAACAAAATAACTTATCAGTCCCGACACAAGTAAACCTGGCACAAGTAACCATAGCCAAAAAACGATTGGCCTTTTTTTATCTTTTTCTTTATCGAGCAGTACCTCCATTCTTTTCCACGCCTGCTCGTCGAAAGCCGGTTGATAGGCTTCGGCAGCAGCTTTAATGGCCTGCTCAATTTCTTTAAATGAACTTTTGCTCATAATAATTTATTGCTGCTTCCTGCAGCAGCTTTTTTATATTCAATCTTGCTTTGGAAAGATTTGATTTTGATGACCCCACAGAAATTTTTAACTGTTTGGCAATTTCTTCATGCTTATAACCATCAACAACAAACAAATTAAACACAGTACGGTACACAGGCGACAACTTTTGAATGATGGCAATAATTTCGTGGTATGCCATACGGTCAATAGATGTTTCTACCGGGTCAGCCATATTCAAATGATTATCGAAAATTTCAGCGACTAAAAAACGCTTGCTGTTCTTCCGGAAATGGTCAATTGCCGTGTTAATCATAATACGCTTCATCCATCCTTTCAGCGAAGCTTCAACATCGGCGCTTTGTGGGTTAAAAGAATCCAGTGCCCGGTATATTTTTAAAAAACCGTCATTTACTATCTCAGAAGCATCCTCTGAGTTATCGCAATAACGCATACAAATGGCAAGAGAGTAGCCATAATATATTTGGTAAAACAATTTCTGGCTATCCCTGTTTGCTTTTACGCAACCCTGGATAATATGTAACAAATCCGGCCTGTCGGTCAATTTTGGTAGTTTTTAAACTATAGGTTACACTAGTTTGGTTGATATGAATACGTGCTTTAAAAATATTTGGTTGCCTCAGGGGCTTATTATTCTCTTAAAGTTAAAAAAAATAAACCCCAAACAAAACATTTGGGGCTACTAAAAAATTTTATGTTTATAACAGTTTACCGCCTGCCCATTCCCGGCATCATTCCCTTCGGCATTTTATTCATCATCTTCATCATACCTTTCATCTGCTCAAACTGCTTTAAAAATGCATTGAGTTCCGCAATATCTTTTCCGGCACCTTTGGCAATGCGTGCTTTGCGGCCTGGGTTTATCAAATCGGGGTTGCGGCGCTCCTGCAGTGTCATGGAGTTTATCATCGCTTCTATTCCTTTAAAGGAGTCATCATTTATATCTACATCTTTTATCTGCTTGCCAACACCCGGTATCATGCCCATCAGGTCTTTAATATTGCCCATTTTTTTTATCTGCTGCAACTGTGTTTTAAAATCTTCAAAATCAAATTGGTTTTTGCGTATCTTTTTTTCAAGTAGGGCGGCTTCCTTTTCATCAAATTGTTCCTGCGCTTTTTCTACCAGGCTTACAATATCGCCCATGCCCAAAATCCGCTGGGCCATCCTGTCGGGATAAAACACATCCAGCGTATCCATCTTTTCGCCGCTGCTGGCAAACTTAATGGGTTTGTTTACCGTGTATTTAATTGATAAAGCCGCACCGCCTCTTGTGTCACCATCTAATTTGGTAAGTACCACGCCTGTAAAATCAAGGCGCTCATTAAATGCGGCGGCTGTGTTCACGGCATCCTGTCCGGTCATACTGTCAACTACAAATAAAATTTCCTGCGGGTTGATTGCTGCTTTTATCCCAGCAACTTCATTCATCATTACTTCATCAACAGCCAAACGGCCGGCAGTATCAATAATGATAACATTCTTATTCTTCGCCCTTGCTTCTTTAATAGCATTCTGCACAATCGAAACCGCATCTTTATTTTCTCTTTCGCTGTAAACAGGTACATCAATCTGTCCGCCCAGAATTTCCAATTGATCAATCGCCGCAGGCCTGTAAATATCTGCCGCTACCAATAAAGGCGATTTACCTTTTTTTGTTTTAAGATAATTTGCAAGTTTGCCACTAAAAGTTGTTTTACCACTACCCTGCAAACCGGCTACCAATATAATTGCCGGGCTGCCGTTGATATTAAATTCAGTTTCAGTTCCGCCCATCAGTTCTGTCAGTTCATCCTGTACAATTTTTACCATTTGCTGGCCGGGATTAACGGCAAGCAATACTTTTTCGCCCAGTGCTTTTTCCTTTACCCTATCGGTAAATTCCTTGGCTATCTTATAATTCACATCGGCATCAACCAATGCACGGCGAATATCTTTTACGGTATTGGCAATGTTGAGCTCACTGATACGGGCTTGTCCTTTTATATTTTTAAAGGCTGATTCTAATTTTTCACTTAAACTGTTAAACATAATGTTTGATGATTTTTATCGCAGATTAATCTTATTAAAAATGATTTCGCAGATCAGATGACTTCGTCATCTAGTGTTTGCAAATCGTTTGTATTGCAAGCTCGTATTTCCAAAATTTAATAAAAGTCCTACTTCAATATTAAATACTTTTAAATAGTTAAGAATTTGATTGTAGCAAATTGGCTCCACTTCTGTAATGGCTTTCAGCTCAACAATTACCAATTTATCAATAATTAAATCCAGCCTTCTAGAGCCTACTTTTATTCCTTCATAAAAAATTTCCTTTTCTACTTCTGTCTCACAAAACATTCCAGTTTTTCTTAATTCTATTACCAGACTGCGTTGATAAATTATTTCAGGAAAGCCCAAACCAATCGTTCTGTGAACTTTCATTGCACACCCAATTATCTTACCAGTTAATTCCGAATGCTTATATTCTTCCATTTACAATATCATTTTTGCGAAGCAAAAAATCAGCGTAATCAGCCTTAATCAGTTTAATCTGCGATATTTATATTGAGAATGCCGTATCTATAATCTGCGCCTGCTCTTTTGCATGCACCTTTCCATAGCCCGTAGCCGTTGCTGCACTTGGCTGGCGGCTGATGATATAAAAATTAATATTCTTCAAATTCATTCTTAAAAATGTTGCTGCGCCCATGTTCAGCGGTTCTTCCTGCACCCAGTACCAGATGGCTTTGCTGTATTTTTTGTACAATTCATCTAATTGCTTTTGCGGTATTGGATGAATTTGTTCAAGTCTTATGATAGCAACATCATCTATGTTTTCTTTTTGTTGACGCTCGGCCAGGTCGAAATAGATTTTTCCGCTGCAGCACAAAACTTTTTTTACTTCTGCAGCATCATTAATGGTTGCATCATCTATAACTTCTTTAAATCCACCGCTTGTAAATTCGTCTTTGCTGCTATAACTTCCTGGGTGACGGAGATTAGCTTTTGGCGAAAAAACAACCAACGGCTTGCGAAAGGGCCATGCAACCTGCCTGCGTAACAAGTGAAAAAAGTTAGCGGCGGTTGTAACATTCGATACCACAAAATTCAACTCTGCACACATTTGTAAAAAGCGTTCCATCCTTGCACTGCTATGTTCCGGCCCCTGGCCTTCGTAACCATGCGGCAATAACAACGTTATTCCATTCATACGCTGCCACTTGGTTTCGGCGGCGGCAATAAACTGGTCAATAATTGTTTGGGCACCATTGCAAAAATCACCAAACTGCGCTTCCCAAATTACCAATGCATTGGGATTTGCCATGGCATAGCCATATTCAAAACCAAGCACTGCATATTCGCTCAGCAAAGAATTGTAAATTCTAAAAGGCGATTGTGTTTCTGTAAAATGATTCAGCCTGTTGTATTCATCATTATTTACTTCATCGTACAAGGTTGAGTGGCGATGACTGAACGTACCACGCTTTACATCCTGTCCGCTCATGCGTACATCTTTGCCTTCTACCAATAAACTTCCATAAGCCATCAACTCGGCTGTTGCCCAGTCAACTTTATTTTCATCGCTGAATAGTTTCAGTTTATCACTTATCAGCTTTTCAACTTTACGCAGGGGTTTAAAATCGGCAGGCCATTTCATCAGCCCCTCAAACAATGATGCAAAAGTATCGTTACCAATTGCCGTTACCGGCGATGCATCAAAATCGGCTGCTGTTGCCCTGCGCAAACTTTTCCAAACCAGTTCGGGCGGTTGGTAACTGTAAGGCAATGGATTTTGTTTTACCTCATCCAAACGTTCCTGCAGATCGGCTAAAAACCTCTGCTCCATTTCCTTTGCAAGCACCTGTGCATCCGGCTCTCCGTTCTGTATCAAAAACTGGGTATATACTTCCCTTGGATTAAGATGCTTATCAATCAGTGCGTATAATTGTGGCTGGGTAAACTTAGGCTCATCGCCTTCGTTATGTCCGTGTTTGCGGTAGCAAACCATGTCAATAAAAATATCGCTGTTAAATTCCTGGCGGTAAAGGGTGGCAATTTCGCAGGCTTTTACAACGGCTTCCGCATCATCGCCATTAACATGAAAAACCGGTGCATGTACCATCGCCGCAATAGATGTACAGTAATCAGAGCTACGGGCATCATCAAAATCGGTTGTAAAACCAATCTGATTATTAATTACAAAGTGGATGGTTCCACCGGTATAATAACCTTCCAAATCGCTCATTTGCAAAACCTCGTAAACTATTCCCTGGCCTGCAAC
>JBKJLT010000354.1:0-19540 GCA_046596765.1 Ferruginibacter sp.
CCCTGCTGCTTTTTGCTACGCCTGCAGCATCAGGTTTTTTTTCATAAATGTTTTTTGCCTTTTGATAATATGCTTCGCTTTTTGGTAAATCGCCTTGCTGGTAATAGTTGTTGCCCATTTCAAAATAGCCCTGGGCAACCGAATCCTCATTTTGCTTTTCAAATCCTGCTTTTACTTTTTTTGATGCCTTTTTATAGCTCTCATTGTTTTTTGATTGGGCACAAACCTTTAGTGTGCTGTTGAAATACATCAACAGCAAAATCAATAACAGTTGCTTAATTGTCTGATATCGTTTCCTCATTTTTTACTTCAGGTTTCTATTGCAAAATAACATCTTTTGCCGGCAATAATTGTAAGCCTTACCAAGTGAAATGCCCATTTCACCAAGTGTTCTGTTAAATCGCTTTTTTGCAGAAGTACTTTCATGCAGTAAAAGCGGATTTTTAAATAACTGTATTCATCACGCCATAAAAAATAACATTATGAAAAAACACAGCAGCATCTTTACCATTACAGCAATGCTGATTGCCGTAAATATACAGGCTCAGTTAAAAAAAGATAATTTGTATATGCCGTTTGCAGATTCGTTGCATGCAGCCAAAGCAGACTTTGTAACCGAACACAAAAAAATAAAACTGTACTACATCAAAGCCCGGCCTTCTTTATACAAAGAATTTTTGGGCATGGGAAAATATACCACGCTGGAAGATGCCCTCAAAACATCTAAAATACTGGTGCAGGAAATTTCGGCCGGCGGCACAGTAAATACGCTGCAGTTTAAAAGTCTTTCAAAAGATACCATTATTATAGCCATGGGAGATATTGTAAAAGGCGGTAAGCAAGACAGGGTTATAGAAAAAGATACATTGATTGCCCCAGGTAAAACTTTGCAAATGCCGGTTTATTGTGTGGAGCATGGCAGGTGGAGCTCGGGCACCAGTAACAATGGGTATGCGGTAAGTGCAAATTTTTCTACGTACCACAGCAACATAAATAATACGGTTCGTAAAAGTATTGTAAAAGAAAAAAGCCAAAGCAAGGTTTGGGAAAAAGTGGCAGAGATAAATGCGGAGAATGGAACAGCTACCAACACCGGTACCTATACCGCTGTAACTCAATCGGCCAATTACAACAATGAAGTAAAGGAGTATATGGATGAATTTAAAAAAGCTATGGCGAAAGATAGTGGCATTGTTGGAGTACTGGCAGTTACCGGCAATAAAATTATTGGCTGCGATATTTACGGGACACCTCAACTATTCAGAAGCAATGCTGCCAACATCCTGAACTCGTACATTTCTGAAGCGGTTTACAGCGGCAGCAAGGTTACCATTGCCGATGCCGAAGTGTATAAATATTTAAACCAGTTGCTGGATAATGAAGAGAAGCAGGATAAAATGCTGGAACAAAACGGACGCAGCTTGAAAGTAAACGGTAAAAAAATAAAACTTACTGCTTTTGATAAATAAAATTTTAAACCTTAAAACTAAATATTATGAAAAGGAAAACACTTGTTTTGGTGATTGCAATTATCTGTATCTCTTCAACCATTTTGCTGGCTAACACGCTGTTTAGAAAAGCAAAAGTTGATTTTGAAGGATATGAAAAACTGGTTACCGAAGTAAAGCAGCACCGCCAAGACAGGCTTGTAACGGTTGAAGAATTTAACAGAATGAGTAAAATGAAAAATGTGGTCATAATGGATGCCCGGTCTGACAGTATGTTTAAAAGCAAACACATTAAAGGCGCTGTACACCTGAATTTTTGCGATTTTACGCAAGGTAACCTGGCAAGAATTATTCCGGATACGGAAACCACCATCCTTATTTATTGCAATAATAACTTTGAAGGGGATGAGATCAATTTTGCATCTAAAGCCTGGAGACCAAAACCTGCTGAAAAGAATAAACAGGAAGTAACGCTGGCACTCAATATTCCGCTCTATATCAATTTATATGGCTATCGGTATAAAAATGTTTATGAGCTGTCGGAACTTGTAAATGTTTTTGACGGAAGGTTAGAATATGAAGGTTCGGCTATCAAAAGTAAGATGCTGAAAAAATAATGATCCCTTGAAAATGTATAATTCGTCCCTGCCCTTGGCGGGGACGAGTTATTTTATGTTTAGCTAATTATTATAATTGCTTTGCAGATGTATGGCTGGGGATTGCAGTGTAAATCCCCGACAAATGCCCCATAGAATTGCCAACCACCACAGCCCCCAAATAAAAAAAGAGTTTTAGCAATGAAAGGCTTCTTGTGACAAATAGAAATTTATATTTCAAAAAACAAAAGACAGGTTTTATCATCTAATAACCTTGATTTTATTTTTAAATTTTTTTTCATTGCATCGCTGGCATCTTTAATAATTTCTATTACTTCTTCATCTGTTAAAGGTCTTTTACTTAGTAATTCAGGAATTGCCATTTTAAATGATTTACCTATTATAACAGTTATGTTCGCCCTTTTTGTAAAGGATTTTAATGCTATATATTCATTCAAAGATGATAAATAAGACGATGTAATATTTAGCCGGAAATTTGTCATCTTTACTTTGATCACTGAAACACCATTACCGTCTGTAAATGATTTCAGTGTATCCTCACCATCTTGTATAATCTCAAAATTGACAAAAGGTATTTCGTTTAAGTTTTCATCAATAGTTTTGATTCTAATAGAATATGTAGTATCTGTGGAAAACGGACCAGAGGTATCCATAGTACAGTAGTAGAAACTAGGAGAGCCTGAAAGTTTAAGTTTATAAGTGTAAGAATATTTGCTATTCTGAGCAAAGAGTAATGTTGTGACAAAACAAATTAATACTGATAGAATTGATTTCATAAAATCAAGGATTCTTTACATTTCCATTTTACATAAGATGTAAGGGTAAAAAGTAAAAAAATCTCAGCAAAGGCTGAGGTCTGGTACCACGTACGGAATTCGAACCAGTGATTCCTCCGTGAAAGGGAGGTGTCTTAACCCTTTTTGAGAGCATCGTAGATAACCAATTAAAGTTATATTTGTGAGCAATGCAAAATACTTACATACTTAAAAACGCCATAACATTTAACCCCACAGGCAAAAAACATAATGCCTTGGCAAGCATTGCTACGCTAAAAGAAATAAAACAACACAAAGATTATTTTGGATTTGATTTTGAGATATTGTTTAAGGATGGATTTACATTATTTAAAATGACAAAAGAAGGCGAACCGGATATGCTACATGGTTTGGTAGCTTTTACGCCAAGTATAGGAATACTAAGATGTGCCAATATGGAGTTGAATGATTTGAATAAACGTCCTGTATCATTGTATTCAGGAATTGGAAAATCCATGGTTGCTCTTTGCTGCAAAATTTCATTTGATTTGGGTTTCGACGGTTACATAACATTTGAAGCTAAGAATCGTTTAATGCCTTACTATATGCGCTTTGGAGCTGTAAAAGTGGGAGGCTTACGTATGGTTATCGAAACCAAAGAAGCAAAAAAATTAGTTGATTTATACTTTTGAAAACAGTAAATTTACAATATGAAAACAGCGATAAAAAAAGATAAAATTATTTTAGATGCAAACATTGAGGGGCCTATGATGATATACAAACCTATGACTGAAAAACAGGAGAAAGAATTGGGACAATGGGTTGCACAAAGAAAATTGAAACTTCAAACAAAGCAACTAAAAAGCAAAAGATAGAAAAGTAGTTACTATTTTATGAGCCTATGCCCTGTATTTTGCAGGGTTTTTCTTTTGGGCATCGGCTCAAATAAAAAAGCCTCTCATTGCTGAAAGGCTTTACTGTTGTACCACGTACGGGATTCGAACCCGTGATTCCTCCGTGAAAGGGAGGCGTCTTAACCCCTTGACCAACGCGGCATTTCCTGTTTAAGAAGACGGCCCGCCCGAACGTTCCGTTTCGTAACGGGCGGGCAAAGATAACGTTCGGCAGTTTTTCAACCAAATAATTTAAATCGTTTGTAAATATTCACTGATTATGTGTTGCACAAAATGTACTTTTGCTGCGCAAATTAATAATTCATAAATCATAATTAACATGAGTACAGTAAAAGTTGCCATTAACGGGTTTGGTCGCATTGGCCGTTTAGTTTATCGTCAGATATACGATATGCAGGGTATTGACGTAGTTGCCATCAATGATTTAACCAGCCCGGCTGTGCTGGCGCATTTATTAAAGTACGATAGTGCCCAGGGCCGTTTTGGACAGGATGTAAAATCAACCGATAACGCCATTGTTGTTAATGGCGATGAAGTAAAAGTATATGCTCAAAAAGATCCTGCTCAAATTCCATGGGGCAGCCACGATGTGGATGTTGTTATTGAGTGTACCGGTTTCTTTACAGATAAGGGAAAAGCTGAGGCTCATTTAACAGCAGGTGCAAAAAGAGTAGTAATTTCTGCGCCTGCAACAGGCGATTTAAAAACAGTGGTATTTAATGTTAACCATGGTATTTTGGATGGCAGCGAAACGGTTATCAGTTGTGCAAGCTGTACAACCAACTGTTTGGCACCCATGGCTAAAACGCTGAATGATAATTTTACCATTCTTACCGGCATCATGAGTACCATACATGCTTATACCAACGATCAGAATACATTAGATGCACCACATCCAAAAGGTGATTTAAGAAGGGCAAGAGCCGCCGCCGCCAACATTGTACCTAACAGTACCGGTGCTGCAAAAGCTATTGGCCTGGTTTTACCAGAACTGAAGGGTAAATTAGATGGAGGTGCTCAGCGTGTGCCTGTAATTACAGGTTCTGTTACCGAACTGTATTCTATTTTAGAAAAAACGGTAACCGTTGAAGAAATTAATGCTGCCATGAAAGTCGCCAGCAACGAAAGTTTTGGTTATAACGAAGATGAAATTGTGAGCAGCGATGTGATTGGTATCCGTTTCGGATCTTTATTTGATTCAACACAAACCAAGGTTATGACCATGGGCGATAAGCAAATGGTTAAAACAGTTAGTTGGTACGATAATGAAATGAGTTATGTAAGCCAGTTGGTGCGTACAGTGCATCATTTTGCTGGATTGATAGGCAAGTAATTTTTCGAATAATAATTCTACCGCAGAAATGTTTAGCTGAAGGTTTATCTTTACTGCTAAATGTTTCTGCGGTTTTTTTCATGATAAAAGTATTCAACTATATTCCTGAACTTGATTGTTTTGATACAACTCCCGAATTTAAAAAAATTTGTGACGAGTATGGCCTTGTTGAATGGCATGAAGTTGTATGGATTGGAAGATTTTTCTCTATGGATAATGATTTTGGTGAACATTGGTTTGATAATTGGCCTGAAAGGGAGAATGCAGAAGAAAAAGCAAAGAAATTAGGATTATCCGCTGAATGTCTTTTCTTTATAGACCCAGAAAGATTTAAAGATGGGCGAGATGGCCCCTATCATAATGTGGAAGAAAGAAAACAATTTTGAACAGATGTATGCAAATCATTGCATTTAAGTATTGAAACGATAGCCATGGAAGCAAAAAAATTTAAAGAAAAGTAGAAGAAAATTAAACGCTGTTGCAGAAAAATAATGCACCTATCAAAATATAAATATTCTTATGAGTAAATTTTCCTCCTTCAACTTCGCCAGCCACAAAGCCCTCGTTCGTGTTGATTTTAATGTTCCTTTAGATGAACAGTTCAACATCACAGATGATACCCGCATGACCGCAACCATCCCAACTATTAAAAAAATATTGGCCGATGGGGGCAGTGTTATTTTAATGAGTCATTTTGGCCGCCCTAAAGATGGCCCGGAAAATAAATATTCATTAAAGCATTTGGTAAATCCGCTTTATAAATTACTGAATGTTGGGCATACCAATCCGGCTATAGGAGATGGAAGTACCAGAGTATTCTTTGCAGATAATTGTATCGGTTCCCAGGCGGGACTTACAGCATCCATGTTAAGGCCGGGAGAAGTTTTATTGTTAGAAAATCTGCGTTTTCATAAAGAAGAAGAAAAAGGCGATGAAGCTTTTGCCGAAAAATTAAGTAAGCTGGGCGATATATATGTGAATGATGCATTTGGTACCGCACACCGGGCACATGCTTCAACTGCTGTTATCGCCAAATTTTTTGCTACAGATAAAAGAATGTTTGGTTTGCTGATGAATGATGAAGTAAAAAACGCAGAGAAAGTTTTACATGAAGCTGAAAAGCCATTCTGCGCAATTATAGGCGGGGCCAAAGTTTCAGATAAAATTCTGATTATTGAAAATTTACTGGAACGGGCATCTGATATCATCATCGGCGGCGGCATGGCTTACACTTTTTTAAAAGCCAGGGGCGGTAAAATTGGTTCTTCACTTTGCGAAGATGATCGTTTGCAAACAGCACTCGATATTTTAGAAAAAGCGAAACAGAAAAATATAAGTATTCATTTGCCAGAAGATTCTGTTATTGCAGATAAGTTTGCTGCTGATGCCAATACCGAAGTTCGCCCGAGTGATGCCATACCCGACGGCTGGATGGGTTTGGATATTGGTCCGAAAGCCTGCGGAATTTTTAATGAAATAATCGGCAAGTCAAAAACCATTTTATGGAACGGCCCGATGGGTGTTTTTGAAATGGAGAAATTTCAAAACGGAACAAAAACTGTTGCAGAATCTGTAGCTGCATCAACTGCAAACGGTTCCTTTAGTTTGGTTGGTGGTGGCGATAGCGTGGCAGCCGTTAATAAATTTAATTTAGCTGATAAAGTAAGTTATGTAAGTACCGGCGGCGGTGCCTTGTTAGAGTATTTTGAAGGCAAGGTTTTGCCTGGAATAATAGCTATTACTGATTAATGCACTCCAGAATCACCCGCTGCTCCAAAACAGGGTCCAGGGTGATGCGATATAAAAACATGACCGGGAATGAAAGCAGTTTCCGTGCGCTTTACTAATTCCATCTAACCGGCATTAATAATCTGACAACTTTGTTGTACGCCACCTGGAGTAACAAATATTTTATGAATAGTATTATTAGTGGTAATTAATGTAATACGAAACTTAATTTCATTTCAGGCCAATGTGCGTTGGCTGAAATTCATGTAAAGCCTTTGTGCGGCTGGGTTTTCGTAAACCTGCCTGCCGGTAGGCAAGTACCGATTGGACTAACTATAAAATCCAATCGGTATAATTCGTGGCAACAAAAAAACTGGTAAAAATTTTATTGCAGTAAAACTTTTTGCGTAGCAACTACTCCCGCATTGCTGATCTTAATAAAATATAATCCTCTTGCAAATGCTGCGGTATTGATGTTGATAGTAGAAAGATTTGTTTGCTCTGTAAAAACCAAATTACCTGCAGCATTAAAAAATTGAATGGTTGACGCTGCATTACTTATTCTGTCCATTGTTAAAGTAATAAAATCCTTAGCCGGATTTGGCGCAATACTCATGGTATAACCCAAATCAAAACGTACATTTTTTACAACCGATAACTGCATTCTTCCGTCTTTATCAACCTGCTTTATACGATAATAGCCGGTTCCGTTCAATGGTAAGTTATCATAAGCAATGTATTCCAAATGATTGCTGCTGTAGCCTGCTGCTGCAGTGCTGCCAATGCTTTGCCAGGTGCTGCCATCGGCCGATCTTTCTATAATGAAATGGCTGCTGTTTATTTCCTGTTCGGTAGCCCATTTCAGCTTTACAATTTTATCTTGTTTTTGTGCGGTGAATGAACTGAACGTAACCGGCAATGCACCAAGGTCTGCCCGGGTGTACCAAACCGGTGCAGTAACAATACGTTTGGTGCCATTGGTAACATCAATATAATAATAACCAGTGGCCAGGTTTGCTAAATTATTGCCAACATAAAATAAGCTGCTACCGGTAGCTGAATATATTTCTGCTGCATTAACATTACTGCCAGGTAAACCAAACATTACTTTTATTACAGCACCTGCAGTTGAGGTAGAAACATCAGAAAGGTTAACTGCTATAACCGGTGCACCTGCTGCAACAAGGCTGCTGCCCATAATTTTGGTGTTTACCGTAAAATCAACTTTGGTATCACAATCCTGCGTAGCATATACATGCATATTGCGAAAACCATTGATGATGTTTGTTTTTGATAATGCTGGAGCAACAACTGCCGAGCGGGAGTATGTTGTTCTTCCAAATGTAGTGTTGTGATTGTCGTGATCAATGGTTGGTGCAAGATGATAACCTTTTGCCAACAGCTTTTGATAATACCACAAATAACTCATGGAAGAGCCGGGATTACTGTATGTGGTATTTGTAGAGGTTGAAGGCCCGCTTTCAACTGCAGTTGCGCTGATGGCAGCATCAAATGTGGTGTTGTAACCAATGTTGGAAAGATTGCCGTAATCATTATCGTTTGGATGTGCAAGCGAAGCAAATGTATTTGTAGCCGTGTTATTATTTACTGTTTGAAATAAACCGTTTGCACTTGTGTAATCTGATTTTGCGATAAACTCATTATAGTTGCTGCTGCCACCCCAGACACCGGCGCCAGTTTCCCAACCCCATAAATTATTCATACCATCGCCATAAACCAGCACGTGACCACCATTACTTATAACGCCCCACTCCATACCATATAATGCTAAAAATGCCGGGTTTGCAATGGTAAAATTGGTTGCCTGTGTTATACCCAAACCATAAGTGCTGAGCCTGTTGCCGGGGTTATTGTTTGAAGTAAAATGATTATGCTCTGATATGCCGAGGTAATCCATACATTGCGATGACATGGCATAATTATAATCATCGGCAGGTGTATAGCCGGGGTTATCCTGGTTTCCATCCGAATAATCGGAATGGGCATGAAGGTTGCCAAAATAATAATTGTTTGCAGGGTCGCTGGTTGTGGCAGCGTTGCCCTGCAATGGATTAACAGTTAAATATTTTGTACCACCGCTGCATAATTTATTAAATGCAAAAACATAAAAGTAGTAGGTTGTACTTGCTGTAAGGTTCTGCGTTAAAAAACTTTTTTCACTGGTATTCGATATCACAATTCCTCCGCCAATGCCGTCACCTACATTGTAATCAGTATTGTTTACGGGTGTTGCAGATAAAGTGGGACTAAGACTTCTGATTACCAGGTATGCGTCGCTTCCGCTGCCTGCATTAAATGAACCTGCAATAGCGTTGCCCGAAGCTGTAAATGAAAGCCTTGTTGGCTGAGTGGTTGGTGTGGCACAAGGTGCTAAATTGGCTGTTGACATTGAACCGCTTAATGGTGCAGTAACATTATAAGCAGGCCCGCCGGTGCAACTAAGATTGTTATAACTGAAAATATAAAAATAATAAAGCGTAATGGGCGATAAGCCCGTTGCAGTAAAGCTGGTAAGATTATTTTGCTGAACAACCGTTGCATTACCAATGATATTGCCGGGTGCATAGCTTATTCCGTTAAGTGGATTGTTGGTTAGCGATGCTGATAAACTTCTTAAAACCAAATAACCATCAGTAGCTGCAGCAGCAGTAAATGAACCTTGTATTGAATTTACGGTGGCAGTACCAAAATTTAATGCAGTTGGCTGTGCAACCGGTGTTGTACAGGCGGGCAGGCTTGCAGGCGTGGCCGCATTTGCCAGCAAAGGATTTGCAGTTAAATATTTAACGGGGCCACTGCAAACATTGTTTACCGAAAAAACATAAAAATAATAAGTGGTAGATGCTGATAAGCCTGTTGCTGTAAAGCTTACAGAATTATTGTTAGATATAACAAAACCATCGCCAACATTATCGCCCAGGTTATAGGTTGTGCCATCAATGGGTAAAGAAGTAAGGCTGTTGTTATTGCTTATAATAACTAAGTAACTGTTTGGTGCTGGTGCAGCAGCGGTAAAGCTTCCAGCAATACTGTTGCTGGTTATAGTGCCAAAAATTAAATTAGATGGTTGTGCGGTTGGTGTTGCACAAGGGGTGTTTGGTAAGGCGGTAACAGTTATATTATCAATACTTAATTTAGGGCGTGAGCCGGTGGTACCACCTGTACCATTATGATAATAAAAACGCAGTCTGGCGGTGGCCGAATTATTAAATATTACAGGCAAGGCAACATTGCTTATACTGCCAGATGCCGCAATATTGTTTGTAAAATTTGTAACAAAGGCAGCCGTAACATCAGTATAAGTTGTTCCATCAATGCTGGCATATACTTTTAATGAACCGTTCCTGTCGCCCATAGCATTAAACACTGTTGCCCAGTCAAAACCAATTGTGCCTGCATCAACTCCGGTGAAATCTAAAAACAAATCAAATGCTGCAGATGATGTATTATTAGTTGTGCCGGCTGACAGCAAAACGATTGATGTAATTGGTGTAACCTGGTCGGTTCCGCGGTGTAATCCTCCTGTAGTGGATGGTGGAACCTGGAATGTTGCGGTAGATGCAGTAATTCTTGTTGCTGAAGGTATAACGCCGGTTGCGTTAACTGCTACAGACCCAAAACGGTTTGCACCGTTACCAGAAGCAAAACCATTTGTCCAGTTTGCTATATCGCTGAAGTTTTCGGTATAGGTAAGTGATGGTTGCGATGCCATAGGCACCGGTGTTTGCGCATGTAAGCCTGCTACAATAAAAAGGCCGGCAATAAATTGTAAAATTTTTTTCATCAGATATTGATCAATAGTATTAATAATAATAACACGCAGCCAAATAGTTTATAAAACTGTTGAGCCGTAAAATAAAAATTAAAGATATAAGGGTAAATAAATAGGTTTCAAAAGAAATCTTATAAATGAACCGGGCGAAAACAATCAACGGGTGATTGAGTAATGCCAATTCAGATAAAAAATCTCATGCTTTGCTTTAACACTTTGCGAAGATAAAACTTACTTTGTTAAGAAATGGTGAATAGGATTTTTTTATTGAGTTACCTTATGAATAAACTTAACTTATTCATAACCGTTGGTTAAGTAAATTGAATATTGTAATTAAAAAATATCAAAATTGGCTGTAGAACTCGAAAAAAAACTGATGGCAGGTGAAGGAGCCTGAATTAAATTTAAAGTTAAAAATTAATTCACTCTCCTGAGCATGGTTACATACACCGGAAAGTGATCGCTGTAACCATAATTATAGGTCATACCATCCCAGGTTCTTTTTCCGTAACCCTTAAATTTACCGGTTTGCTGCACTAAAAATTCTTGATTATATATAACTGCCTTGTTAAAATGGTAACCAGCCTGTGCTTTATCCAGCCAGGCTTTTGATATGATGACCTGATCAAATAATCCCCATGCGTCCTGGTAAGCCAATGTGCCTATACCTTTTTTATAAAAATCAACCCAGGGATTAAACAACCCTTTATCTTTCACATCCTTTATATTTCCTTTGGCTTTAAGTACTTTCGTAATGCTGGGGCTGGTGGGGTCATCATTCAAATCTCCCATCAATGCGATCTTGGCCAAGGGATTAACCATCAGGATCGAATCAATGACTGTTTTAGCCACCTGGGCTGCCGCTGCCCTGGCCGGGGCCGAGCGCTCTTCACCACCCAATCTCGATGGCCAGTGGTTTACAAAAATATGAACGGTATCGCCATCCATCACTCCTTTCACATATAAGATATCACGGGTGAAAAATGATTCTTTTGAACCTCCGGGAAGTTGCACAAAAAGCGGGGCGCTGTAAAGCGGCTTAAAGTATTTTGGATTATAAAGCATTGCCACATCAACACCCCTGGCATCAGGAGAATCATAATGCACAAACTTCAGGTTTCTGCTTTTAATATTGGGATGAGAAACCAGAGCCCTTAATACAGTATCATTTTCAACTTCGGCAACACCCAGTATAGCTAATCCATCAGGATTAATTTCAGTACCTATCCTGGATATGACAGTAGATAACCTGCCTACTTTGTCTAAAAATATACGGGTATTGTAATGCCTTTCGCCGCCTGGCAAAAATTCTTCATCATTTACATTAGGGTTATTCACCGTATCGTAAAAATTTTCGAGGTTATAAAACCCTATCAGAGAAACCCTGAAATTTTCCTTTTGGGCGTAACCTGTTGAAATTGACAGGATTGTAATAGCAAAAATGGATAAAAATTTATTCATAACTTTTTCTAATAATGGGGCAAAGGTATATATATGTACAGCATCGTAAGTATTTCAATATGACTAATATGTTAAACCTGAAAAATTATACCCGATAACCCATGAATAGCCTACATTTGCTGACTTTTTTAACAAAAAATTTATGATGCTTAAAATTAAACATGGCCTTCTTATAGTCCTGCTCTCGGGTGTTTTTTTACCCAGCGCATTTTCACAGGCGCAAAAAGTTACAGACACATTGCCAGCCAGGGACAGTTTGCTTATTGAAGCACTGCGTGAAAATTCACAGGATAATATTCCGGTGATTTCTTTAGATGAGAATGATGGTCAGGATGGAAGTGCACAAAATATTTCTTCGCAACTTGGTGCAGGAAGAGACCCTTTCTTAAACGCTGCCACATTTAAATTTGGTGCAGTACGTTTCCGCATCAGGGGATATGATGCTGACCAGTTCAACACATACATCAACGGATCGCCCATGGAAAACCTGGATAATGGTTTTACTCCTTACGGGCAATGGGGCGGCCTGAACGATGTATTGCGTAACAGGGAAGCAACAATAGGATTAAAATCTACAACCTTTGGTTATGGCGATCTGGGTGGGTTGACTAATTTTGATGCCCGAGCTTCACATCAGCGTAAACAAACCAGCATCAACTACGCATCATCTAACCGTAATTATAATAACCGTATCATGCTCACCCATTCAACAGGCTTAAACAGCAAAGGATGGGCATTTTCTTTTTCAGGCTCACGCCGCTGGGCCGAAGAAAGTTATGGTGACGGAACTTTTTATGATGGATGGTCTTTTTTTGTGGGCATAGATAAACGCTTTAACGACAGGCATCTTTTATCGTTTGTAGCATTTGGTACACCAACCGAAAGTGGCCGCCAGGGATCATCAGTAAGCGAAATGGCAACCCTTGCTAACGATAATTTTTACAATCCTTTCTGGGGATACCAAAACGGTAAAAAAAGAAATGCCAGTGTTGCAAAATCTTTTCAGCCAATCGGTATCTTAACACACGACTGGAAAATATCTGACAAAACAACTTTGTTAACTGCAGCTTCCATTACTTATGGCAAGCGCAGCACAACCGGCCTTGACTGGTACAACGCAGCCGACCCCAGGCCTGATTATTACCGCTACTTGCCAAGCTACCAGCTTGACCCCTATTATGCAGAGCAGGTAAGGCAGGAGCTGATGAGTAATGTAAACAAGCGCCAGATTAACTGGGATGTATTGTACCAGACCAATTATGCAGCCAATGATGTAGTGCATAATGCAAACGGCATTCAGGGTAATGATATAAGTGGCCGCAGGTCGAGATATATTGTTGAAGACAGGATTATTAATACCACTAAATATAATTTCAACAGTACATTAAACTCCACAGTTACCGAAAATATAGGCTTTACTGCCGGCGTAACTTATCAATCTCAAAACAATCATTATTATAAAGAAGTAGATGATTTACTGGGTGGCGAATTTTATGTAGATGTTAATCAGTTTGGCGAAAGGGATTTTCCAAGTAACCCCAATGCAGGCCAGAACGATTTAAATAACCCCAACAGGATTGTAGACGTTGGTGATAAATTTGGTTACAATTACGATTTTAATATTAAGAAAGGTTCGGTATGGTTACAAGGTGTTTTTAAATTCCGTAAGATTGATGTTTTTGTAGCAACCGAACATTCGTACACCAGCTTTTACCGCGTTGGAAATGTGAAAAGTGGTTTGTTCCCCGATAATTCTTACGGAAAATCTGAGACACAGAATTTTTACAACTCGGGCATCAAGGGAGGGGTTACTTATAAAATTAACGGACGTAATTATATTTTTGCCAATGGATCTTACGCATCAAGGGCACCGTTTTTTGAAAATGCTTTTATTGCACCAAGAACAAGGGATTTTGTACAGGAGAATTTAAAATCTGAAGAAATACTGTCAACAGAAGTTGGCTATGTGATGAATGCCCCTAAATTAAAAATACGGGCTACCGGTTATTTTGCACAATTTAAAAACGGGCTGGATGTACTTACTTTTTTTAATGATGAGTACCGCAATTTTGTAAATTATGCCATCAGCAATATTGGTAAAATACACATGGGTGTTGAATTTGGGTTAGAAGCAAAATTATACAAAGGTTTAAGTGTAACAGGTGCTGCAGCTATTGGCCAATACACTTACAATACCCGCCAGAGTGCTACAGTAACTGCCGATAACAGTGCAGCTACTTTAGACAAAGATGTTACTGTTTATTCAAAAGATTTTTATGTACCTACTCCGCAGCAGGCTTACACCATCGGGTTAGATTACCGTTCACCAAAATTCTGGTTTCTGAATGTAAACTTTAATTACTTTGATGGAATGTATTTGAATTATAACCCCATTCGCCGTACGGCATCGGCAGTAAGTGGTGTATCGGAGGGCTCAGATAAATGGCACCAGATTGTAGACCAGACAAAATTAGAAAGCCAGTACACATTAGATGCATTTGCAGGTTATTCGTGGATGATGAACAGGAGGTTTAAATCATTAAAGAAAAGAACTTTCCTGGTATTTAATCTGGGCGTAAATAATATACTCAACAACCGCAGTATCGTTTCGGGCGGGTTTGAGCAACTTCGTTTTGATTTTGCAGAAAAGAACCCAAATAAATTCCCTGATAGAAGATTTTATGCTTACGGCATTAATTATTTTGCAAGCATAGGCCTTCGTTTTTAATAAATAAAAAATTACGTAATAAACTCTTTAAAAAATAAATTTATGAACAAGATTTTAAAATTAATGACCGCGGCAATGATGGTTATAACAGCCATTACATTTACAGCCTGTAAGAAAAATTTTGATAATCCTCCGGGAGCTGCCGATCCGGCTATTGTTGCAAATACATCTATTAAGGCATTAAAAGCCATGCATATTAATGCAGGTGCTTATGATGTTATTACCAGCGATATCATTATATCAGGAGTTGTTGTGGCTGATGATAAAAGCGGAAATTTTTACAAGCAATTATTTATTCAGGATTCAACCGGCGGTTTACAGATTTTGTTAGATGCAAACAGTTTATACGGAACCTATCCTGTTGGCCGTAAGATTTTTATTAAATGTAAAGATCTATGCATCAGTGACTATAATAGAACCATGCAACTGGGGGTTAAAGCACTTGTTTCCGGAAGCCCTTCATTGGAAGGTATTCCTGCAAATTTGATAAGTAAATATGTTTTTGGAGGGTCTTTAAACAATCCTGTAGTACCTATTAAAGTAGATATAGCTACCTTAACTACCAATATGCAGGATCGGTATATTGGCTCGTTGATACAATTAGACGACTATGAGTTCATGCCTTCTAATCTGAACAAAACCTATGCTGATACTTCTGTTTATAAATCCACTACCAATGACAGTATCAGAAACTGCGCTAATCCAACTATACCTTTAATAGTTCGTACAAGTGCTTATGCTAATTTTGCAGGCCAGCGTGTTTCGCAAGGACATGGTAGCATTGTTGCTATATACACAGTTTTTGGTTCCACAAAGCAATTGATTATCAGAGATACAAGTGATGTTAAATTTAATGCTCGCTATGGTTGTCCTTTGGCTCCCGGCACGCTTTTATTGGAAGATTTTGAAAGCTATTCAGCAACTTCAGCATTTCCTTATCCTATTGTAACGATACCCGGATGGACCAATGCAGCACAAGCAGCCAGTGAATTATGGACATCAAGAATTTTCAGCGGTAATAAATATGCTTATATGAGTGGGTTTGGCACCGGCCAAAGTGCAGTTACAACATGGCTGGTTACAAAAGCTGTTGCCTTAACAGGTACAACAAAAACCTTAACCTTTAAAACCTTACAGGGTTTTATTTTAACGGCAACACCTGGCGGTACAAATGTAGAAGCAGCATTAAAAGTACTTGTTTCAACCAATTATACCGGCACCGGAAACCCATGGGCTGCGGGTGTTGTATGGAATGATCTTACTTCGCAGGCAGTGCTTTCACCCGGAAGTACAACCTCAAGTTTCCCATCATCATTTACCAATTCGGGCAACATAAGCCTGAATGCTTACACAGGCACCATCTATGTTGCTTTCAGGTACCAAGGTGCTGACCCTGCAGGAACTGCAAGCGATAAAACATCGGCGTGGGAAGTAGATGATATTAAGGTAACAGGACTGTAAAAAACATATAAAAAAATTATTGGAAAAAGCCATGTTTTTTGATGTGGCTTTTTCTAAGTTTTAAAATTACTGGTTGTTTAATGCAGTCATAAATAATGATTATGAAAAAAATATTTACACTTTTATTTATTCTTTGTTCCTTCTTCTCTTTTTCTCAATCCACAACCTTGGTTATTAGCCAGGTTTTTGGTGGTGGCGGAAATGCGGGGGCTCCCTATAATGCAGATTATTTAGAACTGCATAATGTTTCGGGTGTAGCACAAAGTACTTCGGGCTTTTCTGTGCAATATGCATCTGCAACCAATGTCGGCGCTTGGACAGGGGTTTTTGCATTACCTGCTGCAAGCATTCCTGCCGGAGGTTATTATCTTATCCGCATGAGTGCTGTTGGAGCTGTTGGTGCAGCATTACCCACACCAGATGCAGCACCATCCGCAGGAAATGAAATTGCTATGTCGGCAACAAATGGCAGGGTGGCTTTGGTTAATAATGTAACAGCATTATCAGGCTGCCCTACAGCAGGGGTGATTGACCTGGTTGGTTTTGGAACTTCTATATGTTTTGAAAATACGGCCACAGCCCCATTAAGTAATACAACTGCAGCATTACGAAACAGTAATGGCTGCACTGATACTAATAATAATAGTTTGGATTTTACTGTTGGAGCCCCTGCTCCACGTAACAGTGCTTCTTCAGTTGTAATTTGCGGCGCAGCATCCCCAACCTTATCAGCAACTGCATTAACCACTTTTGGCAATGTTTGTATCAACACAACTGCTGGTCCTAATTCATTTACAATTACAGGCACAACTCTTACAGCAGCCAATGTAACAGTAGGTGCTTTAGCAGGCTTTACTTATTCAACAACAGCCGCTGGTACTTATACAACTACATTAAGTTTAGCTCATCCGGCTGGTGCATATTCTCAACAAATATTTGTAAGGTTTACGCCAACGGCTGTTCAATCCTACAATGGTAATATAGCTGTAGGTGGTGGTGGCGCCACTTCAATAAATGTGGCGGCGGCAGGTGCAGGGATAAATAGCATTGCAACAGTAACTACCGGCGCAGCAAGTGCCATCACACAAACCACAGCCACACTTGCCGGTAGCATCACATCAAATGGTTGTACTGCCATAACAGCTTATGTTGTTGTGTACAGTTTGGTAAATGGTTTTCCTAACGGAACCGGTACTGCCGTTCCTTCAACAAATTTAAGCGGCGGCAATTTTTCTTCCAATGTTACGGGTTTAACTCCGGGCGTTACTTATTACTATCATGCTTATGCAACCAATAGTGGTGGCACCGGTTATGGCACACAAAATTCTTTTACTACTATTGCATTAACCCCGGTGATAACAGTAACGGCACTTGCATCATTTGGCAATGTCTGTATCAATACAACAGCAGGGCCAAATTCATTTACTATCAATGGTGCAAATCTTACTTCAGTAAACATTTCTGTTGGGCCTTTGGCAGCATTTAGTTTTTCAACTACATCCGGCGGAATTTATACCGCATCATTAAACTTAACACAACCCGGTGGAACTTATTCGCAACAAATATTTGTAAAGTTCAGTCCCCTTGCAGTGCAGTCTTATAATGGAAATATTCCCGTATCAGGTGGCGGTGCACCTGCGACCAGTGTTGCTGCAATTGGATCTGGTGTTAATACAGCGCCTTCTGTTACAAGTGGCGCAGCAAGTGCTATTACACAAACTACAGCAACAGTAGCCGGTACAATTCCTGCAACAGGTTGTACGGCTGTAACTGCTTATGGTATTGAGTACAGCACAACTACCGGTTTCCCTAATGGAACAGGAACAGCAGTTGCTTCAACCAATTTAAGTGGCTTTAATTTCAGTTCTGCACTTACAGGTTTAGCACCAAGTACTATGTATTATTACCATGCTTATGCAACCAATGCTGGCGGTACAACTTATGGTTCGCAAGGTTCATTTACTACTGCAGCACCGGTATTAACGGCAACTCCGCTTACTGCCTTTGGTGCTAATTGTATCAATACAACAGCAGGGCCAAATTCATTTGTAATAAACAGCAATGCGGTTACTGCAGCCAATATAAATGTTGGCCCGTTAAATGGATATACTTTCTCAACAACATCTGGTGGCGTGTATACTGCTTCATTAAGTTTAGCACATGCAGCCGGCGTATTTACACAAACCATATTTGTGAAATTTACACCAACAGCAGTACAATCTTACAATGGCAATATACCGGTAAGTGGCGGTGGTGCACCCATCAACATTAATGTAGTGGCAAGTGGCAGTGGCACAAATACAGTGGGAACAGTTGTTACCGGAAACGCAACTGTTATCAATCCAAATACGGTAATGTTGAACGGCTCTATAACCAGCATAGGTTGCAGCCCGGTTACAACTTATGGTTTTGAATATAGCGGCATCAGCGGATTAGCTAATGGGTTGGGTACTAAAGTAAATGCAACCAATTTAACTGCCGGTAATTTTTCTGCAACCATAAACGGATTGGTGCAGGGAGGTAAATATTATTACAAAGCATTTGCAATTAATAATGGCGGTGTATCTTATGGTGCTGAGTTATTTTTCACAATGAGTAACATACCAGGCGGATTTGTAATTTACGGTATCCCTGTACAACGTGGTACCAACCTGCATTATACCTACAAGGGTATTAAACCAGGCCATTATCAAATACAAATCCTCAATAGTCTTGGACAATCCGTTTTTCAACATGAGCTGATTATTCCTGTAGATTTTATTGATGATAATTTTATGGTACCGGGTAATATAGCACCGGGTGTTTACAGTTTACGTATTACCAGTCCCGATTTCAGGGATGATAAGGTATTTATGATCAGGTAATTTATTCGATAATAATATCAGATACAAAGCTCTCTGAAAAGAGGGCTTTGTTGTTTTTGAAACTTTATAATGTCAAAATTTTATTATTGAGGCATATAATTGTGCCATGCTGACAGCAAATGCCAATTGGTACTATGTTTGCACCCACGCAATCAAACTAAAAAACTATGCAAAAAGGAAGTATACGGGTACAAACGGAGAACATTTTCCCCATCATCAAGAAATTTTTATACAGCGAACATGACATTTTTATACGTGAGCTTGTCAGTAATGCAGTAGATGCCAATCAGAAACTAAAAACACTTTCATCTATCGGCGAAGCAAAGGGCGAACTGGGGGAGTTAAGAATTGATATTAAAATTGATAAGGAAAAGAAGACATTGACTATTTCCGATACCGGAATTGGTATGACAGAAGAAGAGGTTGATAAATACCTGA
>JBKJLT010000385.1:0-7767 GCA_046596765.1 Ferruginibacter sp.
GAGCCCAGGCAAAAGATGATTAACCTGATGTATCTGGTACTAACAGCTATGTTAGCACTGAATGTATCGGCCGAAGTAATTGAAGCCTTTAAAACAGTAGATAAAAGTTTGGTAAAATCAAACGTAAATCTGAATTCTGGAACCGATGCTTTATTTGTTTCATTGGCAGCAAAAGTTAACGAAGCTGGTGTTGACAAAGTTAAATTAGCTAAATGGACTGCAAATGCAGAAACGGCAAAAAAAATGTCAGGCGAATTCAATACTTATCTTGATGGCTTAAAAACACAACTTAAAACAATGTCGGGCCTTAAAATAGAAGAAGGTGTTGAAAAATTTAAGGATGATGATCTGAATGCTTCTTCAAATCTGATGGATACTAATAAGAAAGGTAAAGAACTTGACGAAAAATTAAAAGCTTATAGGGCTGCAATGTTAGCCATCCATCCTGCAATAGATTCAAATTTTAAAAAGAATTTCCCCATAGAAATTGATCCTAACGCTGGTGATGCTACTACAAAAAGTTTTAGAATGATGCCCACAGTAGCAGCAGTTACTTTATTGAGCAAGTATCAAAATAACATAAAAAATGCGGAAAATCAGGTAGTTAATTTTTGTCACGACCAGGTAAGCAAGGTAAAGGTAATTTATAACCAATTTGCTGCTATAGTTGGTCAAAGTTCTAATTATTTAATGCCTGGCGAAAAATTGAAAATTAACGCTGGTGTTGGTGCATTCAGTACTGAAGCCCGGCCTGTTATTTCAATTGGCGGTAGCTCAATTGCCGTAAATGCCGAAGGTGTGGCGGAAAAAGAGTTTGCAGTAGATGGAAGTGGCGATAAAAGCATTGCAGTAAATGTTTCTTACACAACGCCTGACGGTAAAACAGAAAGTAAACCATACACTATCAAATACACAGTAGGAACTCCTGGTGGTGCTGCCGTAATGCTTGATAAAATGAACGTGTTTTATATCGGTGTTGATAATCCTATAACTATCGGTTCTCCAACAGGCTGGGACAAAACAACTGTAAGTATGACTGGTGGAACAATCAGCGGTACGGGTTCAAAACGTGTTGTAAAGGTGTCAGCAATTGGTGCTGCAAGTATTACAGTAACTGCCGATGGTAAACCATCTACTTTCGCTTTCCGTATCAAACGTATTCCTGATCCAATCATTAAAGTTGGACCAAGTTCCGGAGGTAGAATGCAGGCTGTAGTATTCAGAAGTCAGCAATTTGTTCGTGCCGATCTGGAAAATTTTGATTTTGAAGCTAAATTTAATGTGACCGGAGGTACTGTTTATTTTATGAACCCGGGAGATAGAAATGTTAAACAGATTTCATTAACCAGCGGAAGTTTGGGTGCTGCAGGTGATTATATGAAAACCCTGGCTCCTGGTTCAACAGTAATTTTTGATAACATACGTGTTGTGGGCCCTGATGGGCAGCCAAGAACAATTCAAAACCCTCCGGGATTCTCATTATTCTAGATGTATAAAATAAGCACTATGAAAAGGAAGCATTTTAAATTTTTATTACTCGCAATTTGCTTATGCATATTTGTTAATGCTGTTGAAGCACAGAAGAAGAAAACAACCCGTACTGCTACAAAACGTACCAGCACCCGTAAAACAACTGCATCTAAAACAAAGGCAAAAGTTTCGCCTACCGAAGCACAGGTTGATACGGTTGCTGCTGTAGTTGCAGCGGCTGCACCAGTAGCAGTTTTTAATGATAGCTTACCAATAAAAACAGTAAAAAAATCATTAAGGCCCGATGAAGCTGTGGAGACAACCATGTTGAAAGACAGGACACCCTTGCCTTATGAAAATTTGAGGGCAGATGATGCGATGTATCGCCATAAAATTTGGAGAGAGATTGATACCCGTGAAAAAATAAACCTGCCTTTCAAATATGCTGCAGATGAAAATAATGGTAATCAACGTTTTATTTCCATACTGTTTAAGGCAATACAGGATAGTGCAGTGACTGTATTTGATCCTATTGACGACCGGTTTACCACACCTATGACGAGAGGTGATGTGGTTCGTAGAATGTCGGGTGATGTGGTTATTGTACCAATTTATGATTCATTGGGTAATGTTGTAAAGTATGATACAACCTCCCGCGATATTGTATTGGATTCATTTTACAAATTCAGGATAAAAGAGGAAGTAATTTTTGATAAGGAAAGTTCCCGTTTATTTTGGAGAATACTGGGTATTGCGCCTGTAATGAATGTTTATACCTCCCAAACTAATCAGTTTATCGGAACGCAAGAGCTATTCTGGGTTTATTATCCTGATATGCGGCCTATATTTTCAAAATATGATGTGTACAATGGTAAAAACTATGGTGCCCGTATGAGTTGGGAAGATTTGTTTGAAAGCAGGATGTTTTATGGGCGTATCATAAAGAGCACTATTGATAATCCTTACGACAGGTTTATAGATCAATATCCGGGTTTGTTGAATAAAAGCATTTTGCAATTGCTTGAAGGTGAAAATATCAAGGAGAAGATATTTAATTACGAGCAGGATTTATGGGCTTATTAAAAAGCCTTTGATATATTTTTTGAAAGCCCCCGGTTTAATATCGGGGGCTTTTCACGTGTATACAGCCATTTATAAACAACTTATCAAATTGTGCCAATATACCCTAAACTGGGTATTGTTTGTAAAGAATTGAATGACTACCTTCGTCTTGGTTTTTCATAGGATATTGGATTTTAAACGGGGCTGAATTTCTATTCAGGCCCCTTTTTATTTTAGCCATTACCTGGTGAGTCACCCCAAGAGGGTGACTCACCAGGTAATGGCTGCTCAAAATTTTTCATTATTAAACCTGCCTTAGCTTGGCCCACAACAGCAACAATTTCTTCAAAAGATCTTGTTTTAATATTTTTAACCGACTTAAATTGCTTTAGCAACAAATCGGCAGTTGCTTTTCCTATACCTTTAAACTGCTCCAGCTCGTTTACAAAAGTGCCTTTGCTGCGCAGATTACGGTGATAAGTTATTCCGTAATTATGTACCTCATCTCTTATTCTGCGTATCAGTTTCAGGCTTTCACTGTCCCACGGTAATTTAACAGACTCTGTATCGCCCGGAAAAAATATTTCTTCTTCGTTTTTAGCTAACCCAACTACCGTAGTAGTACCAGGCAGGTTTAAGGCCGATATGCTCTGCATGGCAGCACTCAACTGGCCTTTGCCTCCATCAATTATTATCAATTGTGGTAACTGTTGTTTTTCGTCCATTTGACGCTTATACCGCCTGTAAACAACTTCAGTCATGGAGGCAAAGTCGTTTATACCAACAACAGTTTTTATTTTAAAACGCCGGTATTCAGTCTTGCTTGGCTCGCCGTTTTTAAAACATACCATTGCCGATACCGGGTAACTTCCCTGAAAATTTGAATTATCGAAGCATTCTATATGCAAAGGAACAGCCGGTAATTGCAGATCTGTTTTCAATTGCTCCAGTACTCTTATTTTTTCAGCACTGGTCTTATCCTCCAGGTTGAGCATTTTTCTTTTTCTAAGTTCTTCCCTGAAATGGTTCACATTCTTTTCAGAAAGGTCAAGCAGTTTTTTCTTATCGCCTCCTTTGGGCACCGTAATCTTAACATCGTTCTCCGGATAATCAATAGTAAAGGGTACAATTATTTCTTTTGAACTGCTGTCGAAATCATTTCTTATTTGGGCAATAGCAAAAGCCAGTACTTCTGTAGCAGTTTCTTCCAGTTGTTTCTCAAGTGTAATGGTTTTTGTTTGTACAATGGTGCCCGCATTTATGGCCAGGTAGTTTACATAAGCAATATTGCCATCTTCTAAAATAGAAAAAACATCTACCGAACCCATACGTGTATTAACCACTGCAGAACGCACCTGGTATTTTTTTAGGTGCTCAATTTTGTTTTTTAAAATGGCAGCTTTTTCAAACTCAAGGTTTTTTACATGCTCCTGCATTTCTTTTTTAAAATGCTGTATCACAGGAGACAGGTTTCCTTTTAGAATATTAATAAGCTGCTGTAGTTCTTCATTGTAATTTTCCAATGTTTGAAATCCCTGACAGGGGCCTTTACAATTGCCCAAATGATACTCAAGGCAAACCTTAAACTTTCCTTTTTTAATATTATTTTCTGATAAATTGAGTTTACAGGTACGTAACAGAATGGTTTGCTTAATAAAGTCAAGCAGTTCTCTTACCTTTTCAACTGATGTATATGGGCCTAAATATTTTGAGCCATCTTTAATTTTTCTTCTGGTAAAAAACACACGGGAAAATCTTTCGTGCTTAATAACAATATACGGATAGGTTTTATCGTCTTTTAAATTGATATTAAAACGCGGTTGAAATTCTTTAATTAAAGTATTCTCCAGCAAAAAAGCATCCTGTTCATTATTAACAATGGTAAATTCAATGTGATGAATGCGCTGAACAAGCTCGTGTGTTTTGAATGTGGTAAAGGTTTTGGAGAAATACGAACTGACCCTTTTACGTAAATGCTTTGCCTTGCCAACATAAAGCAATTCGTTGGCCGCATCAAAATATTTATAAATACCCGGTAAAGTGGGAATAGTGGAAGCGATTGACGAAAATTCTTTTTGTGTCATTTTTAAAAATCCCAAACAATTTTTTCTTCTTTTTCAACTTTCATTACATCATTGGCGCCGGTAGTAATAGTAGTAGTTTTACACCATTGACCATTAACCCATGTTAGTTGCAGCGTTTTGGTTTTATCTATTTGCTTAACCATATAAATGCGCTTTACTTTATTTGATTTCGGATCAATATACACGTCCCAATGTTTAAGTTTCATGGTATCGGGCAGTACTGTGGCCGCATCGTACGTAAAGGTTACCGCATTTAATGACCGGTCTAAGAAGCTTTTTTCTGTAAAGAGTGCTATTAAATTCACAGAATCAATTTCAGGCTGTAGAAATTCGCTAATAGCACTATCAAGTTCTTCAATTTTTAACCAGGCAGAATCGGTGTTGCCATTTACCGTAGTATATTTCAATGGGTTAACCCCGCTTTTTTTAATATTGTAAATTTCACCTTTCAGATAATCAGTTACGGGAAAGAATCTTTGGTTTTGTGCTGTATCTTTTACTGAAGGTTGCTCAGCAGACTTTCCCTTATTGGTACAGGAGTATAAAAAAAAACTGTATGTAAATATCGAAAAAATGATTTTCATTTTTCAAATTTAAAAGGAAAGGATGGTATTGCAAAAACACAGATTTGCAGTATTTAAAAGCAACAAAGTTTTACTGAATTAAAAACGCAGCAATACAATTATGTGTTGCTGCGTAAAATATAAATTGCAGTTAAATTAAAAGCCTTTGGTCAAACCAAACTTAAGCCCGATAGCGTAAGGTTTTTCAACTAAAGCCACATTGCTTTTATAGGTAGAATTTACCTGGTAACGTATCTGAGGACCAACCTGTAAATTGTAAGAGCCTACCTTAAAATTCATATAGGTTTCAAAACCTAAATTCAAATTCCAGCTTCTGATGGAAGATGGCTCAGACACATAATTTTTTAAATCGGAAGAAACAATATGTGCATTACCACCAAAAATATAGGATGGCTGAACAGAGGCACCGGCAAACCAATCTACATTTTTATTACTTGAAAGTTTATAGGCAAAACCAATTGGGATAGAAATCTGGTAAGTTCTGTTATGCAATTTTACAGGACTTAATGCTGAAGCATTATATGAATTTGATATAGTTGTTAATCTTGCTGAAGAATAAGATAAACCGGAGGCAGGATCATTCAATAAGATGTCTGTGTTTACCGGGTGATTGGTTTGATCAGCATCAATATTATAATTTGTGTAGTTCAATTGTACAGATCCCTTCAACTGTAATCTCTTAGCAACTGCATAGGTTAATCCAAAGCCAGCTTCAATGCCAATGCCAGGTTTCTGGCTGATGGAATTGTTGATATCTCCCTCGGCAAACGGCACTGCAGCATATTTGGTTTTGGTAGTTAATTTGCGGTAGTTAACAGCAGGGGTAACATAAAGCTGGTAACCCAAACGTCCTTTCCATTTTTTAGAAGCAGGCATGTTTTGCAAAGCATAGTTTTCAATCCATACTTTTTCCTCATTAGTAATGTCTTTCTTATCTGTAAGCGTATTAGCGTCGGCTTTTGTTTTTGTATTCGACTGCGCCAATTTCACTACATCGGTATTTGTAGTATTGTTTGCTGACTTAGTTAAAGGCCCGGCAGTATATCCAGATGTTAAGTTTGCATCCTCTGCGTTACGATCATCTGCAATATCAGTGTTTGTATTTTTGTCGGCCGGTTTTGAAGAGCTGTTTTTATACTTTTTATTGTAAGTGGCAATATCACTGAGAATCTTACTTGACTTAATATATGCATCTACAGATTGTACAACCTCAGGGCCATTATTAGTATTTGCAGTGCCAATATTATCAACAGGTAGTTTTATTTCCGTAGGTGCATTTACATCGGTAGTTGTAATCAGGCTGCGTAAATAAACAGGCCTGTTGCTTTTAACAATTGTGTAAGCATACATATCTGTTTCATTGGTAATTACGTCATCAAAAGCATCGTTATAGGCATAAGGAGGTTGTTGGTCAGTTGTGGAATAAGAAATAACCTGGGTTTTCCGACGGGCATTTTGCTTCGCACTTATTTTATTTTCTTTTTCACCGGAAGCCTGAGTGAATGCAGTATTATTAATTTGCCTGGTAATGGAATTTTCGCCGGTATTTAAATACCCAACAAGTATTAATGAACTTATTAAAACAAGGCTTATTACAACAGACGGCCACCTGCGGCCCGGATGTAGGTTATTGTAAATGCTGTGCCAAACCCGTTTAGAAGGATACATGCTGAACTGGTCTGCTTTTTCTTTTAGCAGTTGTTCAAATTCATCTTCGTAAAATTCGTTCTCAATCATTTTATAAAACCATAATAGTAATTGGTAATTCCTGGGCCTGAAATACTCCTGTAAATCAAGCCCTGGTTAAACTGCTCCCAAAAAATTTGTCTTTTTCTTTGGCCTTTGAATTATTTTTTTTCTGATCAAAATTTCCTCCAACATTGATTTTGCCCTGGTGTACTGGCTCCTGCTGGTACTTTCTTCAATATCCAGCATAAAGGCAATTTCCTTGTGTGAATATCCTTCAATTGCATACAGGTTTAAAACTGTTTTGTATCCCAGCGGTAAAGACCTGATAGATTCTACAACCTGCTTTGCCTCCATGATTGACGGAATCATCTCCTCCCGTATATGAATACTGTGTGCATTGGCAATATCAACACTGTCAGAGAACTTTTTATTTTTCTTTAAAACATTAATACAGGTATGCACCACAATACGCCTGATCCAACCTTCTAACGCACCTTCGTTTCTATATTGATGCATTTGCGAAAAAACTTTTATAAAACCTTCCTGCAACATATCTTCAGCATCCTCCCGGTTTTTTGCAAAACGATAGCAAACGCCAAGCATTCTTGGGCTAAAACGGGTATATAATGCCTCCTGAGCAGTGGCATTATTCCGAAGGCATCCGCTAAGCATAAGCTCTTCCGTCATATTTGTGCTTGATTTCCCTATAAATATAGACAAAATACTGGTAAGTAATGCTGCATGTACGTTAAAAAACATCCCGGCAATTGCAAGGATGTTTTTTAAAATAGTTTGGATGTAAATGGGTGATTATCAAATAACATCTAACAAATGCTGATCTAGTATCAGTTGTTATTGTAAATCACTAACGGATTATT
>JBKJLT010000168.1:0-4727 GCA_046596765.1 Ferruginibacter sp.
GCAATTTCTCCGTAGCATCAAATGCCGAAGCATCATCAAGTTTTGCATTCACACTAAAATAAAATTTTATCTTAGGCTCGGTACCGCTTGGCCTGGCAGATATTTTTGTTCCATCGGCCAATACAAACTGCAGTACATTGCTTTTTGGCATATCAATGGTCCAGGTTTCGCTGCTGGTCAGATTTTTACCATGCTGCAATTCATAATCCAATAATTGAATAACTGCAGCACCATCAATGGTAAGCGGCGGATCATTGCGGAAGCCTTCCATCATAGATGCTATTTCAGCAGCGCCGTTCATGCCTTTTTTAGTAACGCTCACTAAATTCTCTTTATAAAAACCATAATGCACATACAGGTCAATCAGTTTATCAAACAGGCTGCGGCCCTTACTTTTTTCATAAGCAGCCATCTCACAAATTAAAGCAACAGCGCTGATGGCATCCTTATCCCTTATCTCATCCCCAATCATCAAACCAAAACTTTCTTCGCCGCCGATAATGTATTTTTCTTTGCCTTCTTTTTCTTTTATCAACGCCGATATCCATTTAAAACCGGTGAGCACATTATAACAACTTACCCCGCTTTCCTTTGCAATCACATCAATCATATCGGTTGTAACAATGGTTTTAACCACCATATCATTGGGTTGCTGCAAACCCTTTGCTTTGCGGGCTTCAATCATATAATTAAAGGCAAGCAATGCAGTTTGGTTGCCGTTCATTAATATCCATTTGCCCTTATGGTTTTTTACGCCAATGCCCACCCGGTCTGCATCGGGGTCGGTGCCCAATAAAATATCAGCGTCCAGTTCTTTTGCATGTTGCAAGCCAATGCTCATGGTTTCCTGCTCCTCGGGGTTGGGGTAAATAACCGTTGGAAAATTTCCATCGGGTGTGCTTTGCTCTTTTACAATATGCACGTTATCAAATCCAAATTGTTGCAAAGCTTGCGGCACCAGCGTAATGCCCGTGCCATGTATGGGTGTATATACAATCTTCAGATCATGTTGCGCCGCACAAATATCAGGATAAACCGAAAGGCCCTTTACCATATCAAGATAAGCGGCATCCATTGCTGGACCAATGATGATGATATTTGATTCACCACCGCTCCATTTCACATCATCAACCGAAGCAATTTTTTCTACTTCTTTTATTACATTTTTATCGTGTGGTGGCACCATTTGTGCACCATCATCCCAATAGGCTTTATAACCATTATATTCTTTAGGGTTGTGGCTTGCAGTACAAACCACACCTCCTTTGCAACCGTTTGTACGAATAGCGAAGCTAAGCTCGGGTGTTGGCCGCAGTGCTTCAAACAAATACACTTTAATACCGTTTGCAGCAAATACATTGGCAGTTATCTCTGCAAAAAAGCGGCTGTTGTTGCGGCAATCATGTGCAATGGCCACACTTATTTCTCCCTGAAAACATTGTTTTAAATAATTGGCATAACCCTGTGTGGCCATACCAACGGTATATTTATTCATACGGTTGGTACCAATGCCCATAATGCCCCGCAGGCCTCCGGTACCAAATTCCAGGTTTTTATAAAACGCATCTTCCAGCCCGGCAGCATCCGTTTTTTGCAGGCCAATTATTTCATCCTTAACAGTCTGGTCGTAATTACCAGCAAGCCATTGATCAATCTTTTGTTGTGTTACAGCATCCATCGTTTGAGGTTTATATCTTCAAAAATAAATTATTCATGCATCAAACAAACAAAATAAGTAGATTTGTTGTATGCTTTTTTCGGGTAACAAATATTTATCCTTTTTTATGCAGCATTTACTACTGAATCTTGTTTTTTTAGCAGCTTTTACAACAAATGCATCTGCACAAAATAATAATGTAAAGAGCGATTCCAACACGGTAAAGCTGAGTCCGCTTTTACTTTCAGCCTTTAAAAAACCATTAAAGGCAAATCCCTTACCGGCCAAAAAGATAAAGCCTTCAAAATTTGAGTTGATGTATTGGCCGAACTACCCTTTAACTGCTGCACAAATTGAAGCTCGTAACAAGGAATGGGAAAGAAGAAGCACTTACACTTTAGGCCAGCAGATAGTAATGGATATAGCCGGCGACATTATTAAAAACCAGATCAATTCCCTTATCTACGGCAAAAAAATGCCTGTTGCCGTAGCTCCTAAATTTTAAAACTTCAGCATTATCTTTTCCGTAAATCTTACGCAATACAATAACAAAGAGCCGTTATGCGTATTTTTGTACTTTATGAACCCAACCCCCGAACATAAATCAACTTCATTGGCACAGTTTATCCTGAGGAACGAAGGACACACTTTTACCTTGAAAGCTTTATTAAGCTGTTTTATAAGCGTATTATTTTCGTGTTTATCATTTGGACAAGATTCAACCATTAAATTTAAGCCCGGTGTTTTCAGAGAGAATCATGGCGACACTATTCATTTTACAAAAGCCCAATTGCAGTTAGCAAATAAACAAATCAACCGCCGTGTAAAAATCATCGCTGCCACAAACATAATCGGCTACGGTGCAGCCATGGGCGGGCTCTACGCTGCCTGGTACAAAAATTATCCGCAAAGTAATTTTCATGTTTTTAACGATATACCCGAGTGGAAAGGCATGGATAAAATTGGCCACGCCTATGGAGTATATGCCGAAAGCCTTGCCAGTATGGAGCTGTGGCGCTGGACCGGCGTTAGCAGAAAAAAAAGGATTTGGTACGGCGGCCTGAGCGGTCCAGTTTATCACACCGTAATTGAAGTGCTGGATGGTTTCAGTGCGCAATGGGGTTGGAGTTGGGGAGATGTGGGTGCCAATTTTATCGGCAGCGGTATGCTTATTGCTCAGGAACTGGCGTGGGATGAACAACGCATTCAATTTAAATTTTCTTTTCAGCGAAAAAGTTACAGCGACCCTACGTTAAACCAGCGCAGCAATAAAATTTTTGGCAGCAGTACCGCTGAGCGTTTTTTAAAAGATTACAATGGCCAGACTTATTGGTTAAGCACCAATGTGCGTTCCTTTTTTCCGGAAAGCAAATGGCCTAGATGGCTCAACATTGCAGTGGGCACCGGTGCCGAAGGTTTGTTTGGCGCCAATGAAAATGTTGGTAACGATGATGCAGGCAATATCAATTTTAACAGGCCCGATATAAAGCGTTACAGGCAATGGTATCTCTCGCCGGACATAGACTTAACTAAAATAAAAACAAACAGGAAAGGTTTGAAGCTTGCGTTCCGTTTACTCAATATTGTAAAAATTCCCATGCCGGCTTTGGAATTTTCGAACGGGAGTTTTAAAGTGAAGGCTTTAGGATTTTAGGATAAGGCTTAAGCCCTTCGGGCGTAAGTTTTTTGCCACGAATTTCACGAATTGACACGAATTGATTCTGCTTCGCAGAATTGTGAACTCACTTTTACAATTTTAAAAGAATTTAAAATTTTCGGTGTCGGCTCCCCTCTCTCCCATGGAGTTCCTTGCAAAGGAACGAACGTAGTTCATTGGGGGTGAGGTCAATTAAGCCACGCCCCCATTACCTCGCCATCAGCCACTTCCACCAAAATATGTTCATCCAATGTGGTTGAAATGCTGAACCCAACATAATCCACATCAACCGGAAAACTCTTATGTGTCCTTTCAACCAGTGCCAATGTTTGAACTTTTTTGGGAAGTTGGTTAAGCAAAGGCTTTAAGGCGTATAGCATTGTTCGCCCGCTGTTTGCAACATCGTCAATCAGTATAATAGTCTTATCATTTAAATCCATCGTCGAATCAAGACTGATGTTTAACGGATTTTTTTTATCCATGCTCAGTTCCAGTATTACCACTACGCCACTAAACACTTCTTTTAAATACTGGCCAATCTTTTCAGCTATTACTGAGCCACTGGCTTTAATGCCAATCAGTATCAATTGTGTTTCGTTATAGTTTTGTTCTACCACCTGCAAAGCCATGCGCCGCAATTTTTTATTGGCAACTTCGGCAGTCATTATTTGTTTTCGCTGTTCCATCGTAACACGAATTTAATCGAAAAAATCATTCTCCCGCAGATTTCGCTGATACCGCAGAAAAGAAAATACAAAATATATTTCCCTACTCTTCTGCGTCCTCAGCGAAATCTGCGGGCCACCCCTTCTGCCGGAGGCAGAATAATATAATTTTTGGCTTCGGCAAAATTTATTGCCACAGAAGCACTAAAAATACAGAGGAAATACAAATCCCGTTTTAGTGCTTCTGTGCCTGTGGCAAATACTTTTCTGCCGAAGGCAGAATCATTAAACAATCCTTAAACTGTGGCAGAATCAATTCGTGTTAATTAGTGTAATTCGTGGCTTATATTTATCTTAGCAGCACAATCTCAAACATGCACATCATACAGCAAATACTTTTCATAGCAGTTACCGCATTTGCCATCTGGCTCTTCGCCAAAAATATCGGCATCATACGCCGCAATATTTTTTTAGGCAAAGATGAAAACCTCAGCGACAACCCCGCCAAACGCTGGAGAAATTTAATCCTCCTTGCCTTTGGGCAAAAGAAAATGTTTCGCAATCCGCTGGTAGCTGTAATGCACTTTATAATTTATGCAGGCTTTATCATCATCAATATAGAAGTGCTGGAAATTGTGCTGGATGGTATACTGGGCACACATCGGTTGTTTTTCCCTTACACAGGTAGCCTCTACACTTTTCTCATTAACTTTTTTGAAATACTCGCTGTAGGTGTATTAGCAGTATG
>JBKJLT010000260.1:0-8238 GCA_046596765.1 Ferruginibacter sp.
AGAAAAAGAAAGGGTTAAAATAAAAGAAACAATACCCGACCACCATTTCTGGTGCTTTGTAAATTGCATATATTTCTAAGTAAAAAATGAATACAGAGATTCCCACAGCTATTCCATCCTATAAATATTTTTACTTAAAAATAATTACAACATCGGGGCAAAAAAATCATTTCTATACACTTCACTTTCTTTTTTACGCTATCTTGTTCTCAATGTTTCTGTCTGCTCAGACAACCAATTTCTTAAAAATAAATTAAATAAAAAAACCTGATAAATTATGCTGATCAAATGCTGGATATGTCACAGCCATTATAAAAAAATTGATGGAGCCCAACTGGTACATCAATTTTCTAACAACCCTTTTCACTTCGCAATCAAGCACACACTTTTTAACTAAAAATAAAACCATTAGATATGAGAAACTTAATTAGTACACTTTTAATTGTAACCTGCATTTGCTCATGTAATCAATCGCCTAAAACTGAAGACAATGCCTCTGTAGCAAATACAAAAGACAGCACCTATATTGTAAAAACAGGTGGATGTAAAATGATACAGGTTGATGGCAAGTATAATGTTTGGACTAAAAAGATCGGTGATGGGAAAATAAAAGTATTGTTACTTCACGGCGGACCTGGTTTTACCCACGACTATTTTGAATGTTTTGAAGATTTTTTACCAAAAGAAGGTATTGAATTTTATTATTATGACCAGTTAGGTTGCGGTAACTCTGATATACCAACTGACACAACACTTTGGAATATTCCACGCTTTGTAGAAGAGGTAGAACAAGTGAGAAAAGGTCTGGGCCTGAATAATTTTTACTTATACGGTCAATCATGGGGAAGTATGCTTGCAATGGAATATTTAGACAAATACCAAAGCCATGTAAAAGCTGCTGTACTTTCTAATATGACTGCAAGCAGTAAAAGTTATGTAAACTATACTGCAAAGTTAAAACAGCAAATCCTTTCACCACAGGATATTGCAACCTATGATTCACTCGATAAACTTAAAGCATACAATACCCCTGAATTCCAGAATTTAATGATGAGTAAATTATATACACAGGTTGTATGCAGAATGCCTCTCGAAAGCTGGCCCGAACCATTGATGAGGGCATTTAAAAAAGCCAACCAAACTATTTATATTCAAATGCAGGGTGTTGATGAATTTCACGTAACAGGAAATTTTAAAGATTGGAATATGTGGGACAGGCTTCCAAATATAAAAGTACCAACACTGGTACTTGGCGGAATGTATGATGAGATGAGTCCGGACGATATGAAAAAAGAAGGCAACTTAATTCCAAATAGCCGAACATATATATGCCCAAATGGCAGCCACCTGGCGATGTATGATGACCAGCAAAATTATTTTAAAAGCCTGATTGGATTTTTGAAAGATGTAGATGGGAATAAGTTTGTCGCCGATAAAAAATGAATATACTCTTAACAGCAAAATCTAACTTATAACATATAAGGAACAGCACTGGTTCTGAGTATCGCATTACTGATTCTTTGCGGAAATGTAGATGTACTAAACCAATTTGAAAATAACAGCAATAAAAAGAATGTTCCGGTTATTGAATTAAAAGGCGATGGTTGTACACGTGGTATGCAACATGGCAAAGCATTAAAAAATGAAGTTGCAACAACTCCATAACCCCTTCATACAAAATTTGAAAATTGAAAGGGATGAGTTTATTGACCAAACCTCTAATTAAAATAATTGCTGACGATATAGCTTAAAACCGATGAAGGGTAATTCGCCTGTCAAAAAGTGATTTCAGAACAAAAAAAAGTGACGATAATTTATTAATGAAAGCCCTACACAATATCCGCAATAACCGGGAAAATCTTTATGGTAAAAAAACTTTAGTGTTTATGCCTGCGCTTGATGATTCCACCCGACGCTTCTTTGATAGTACTGGCAAAAACAAAAGCCCGGGGGTCTGATTTATAAACAAGATTTTTTAATTTTCTCAATTCAAGCCGGTTAATTACAGTAAAGATGATATCACAATCGCTACTCACTTCAAATTTTCCGGGAAGAAAACCTCTTTCGCCTTTATAGATGGTGATGCCCCTGCCGAGGTTATTAACCAGTTGGTATTTGATCACTTCACTTTTTCCGGAAATGATTGTTACGCCTGTATATGCCTGTATACCTTCTACCACATAGTCAATACAACGTGTGGCCGCAAAGTAGGTGAGTATAGAGTACAAAGCAGTTTCAATACTAAAGACATAGGCAGCAATGCTGAAAATAATAATATTAATGGCAAGAATAATTTCTGTGATGGTGAAAGAGGTACGTTTTAGCGTATAAAGTGCCAATACTTCCAGTCCATCTAATGCAGCGCCGGCACGCATTACCAGGCCTACACCTATACCCAGGAATACACCTCCAAAAACCGACATCAGTAATTTATCATTTGAAAAGACGTTGACGTGAATATTGTGCAGAAAAAACAAACAGAGCCCCAGCAGCACAATGCATACAAACGTCCAGATAGCAAACCGTTTGCTTACCGTAAAATAACTGAGTATAACGAAAGGCAGGTTTAAAGCAATGATCAATAAAGAGGAAACATGATGCGTGCCTTGTATCAGGAGGAAAATACCGGTAATGCCACCATCAATAAGCTGGTTTGGCAACAGGAAAAAATGGATCGCCGCACTGGATAGCAATATGCCTAACAGTATAAAAAAAATATCCTGTACTAATTCGCCGGCCTTGTGCCCCTGGTTAACGGCCATGGTTGAAGCTATCCTTGTTTCAATTTCGGCAAGTGTGTTTTTCTTTTCCAGTTCGTACAGGTTGATGGCAGTATCGGTAAAATACCGGTGGTTAGATAAGAACTCCGCCTGTTGAAGGTCCCACTCTGCCTGTGTTTTTACAGAGCCCAGTTTCTTATACTCGGTAAAAAGTTTTTCTGCATTGGCAAGATAGTGTTCGCCACCGAGGTAATGCAGGTCGGCATCGCAAAGTATTTTTGAAAGATGGTTGACAGGTGATTGGGGAATTTTAGTTGCCCTTATCATTTCACAGATACGCTCAATCTGTTCGGCTGTATAGTTAAAATCGGGAAGGTATTTAGTAGCTATTTTACAGGAAAATTCTTCATGGTCATCATGATGTTGTAAAAAACCAGCATCGTGAAAAAGTGCTGCCGTCTTCAGCAATACAAGATCATCGCCTGAAATATTTTCACTTTTACCCAATTGTTCTGCAGCATTAATTACGCTTATGGTATGGGGTGCATTGTGATAAATGATGTAATTGGGTAAACCGGTTTCCAGTTTGTTTACCATGAACGAATACACTTTATCGTACTGCATAGAAAATTTTTTAAGAATCGCTTAATTCAATACTTCGTACAAAAGCACTTCCTCCAATTTATTTTTAAGACTGGCAATGCCTATTTCTTTACAATTAAAAGATTGTTTTACTTTTTCGTAGCAGGTTGCTGAGATAACGATCTGGTTGGCATCAGCAGCAGATTGAAGGCGCTGTGCAATGTTTACGCTGTCGCCAATTACTGTATAGTCAAGCCTGCGCAAAGTAGCCGAGCCGATATTTCCGCAGATCATTTCTCCGCTGTTGATACCAATAGAAACTTTTGGCGAAAAATCATTTTTCGATGGAAGGGCGGTGATCCGGTTCCTGATGGCCAGGCTGGCATCAATGGCACGGTCTAAATGATAATCACCTTTAAACACAGCCATTACACAATCGCCGATAAATTTATCAATAATGCCATTTTGTGCTATAATTTCTTTCACCATCACCTCAAAATATTTGTTGAGCAGTTGAACAACCGTATCCGGTGTTTCCTTTTCGCTGATGGATGTAAAACTGCAGATATCAATGAAAGCCACGGTGGCTTCTACGGTTTCATTTTCCAGCAGCGAAGTTTCAAATTCCCTGCTGCCCATAAAGCTTAGTACGTTTTCATCCACATACATTTTAAGGATATTATTTTCCTTAATGGCCTTTAATGTTTCTCTTACCTGCTGTACGTGTTTGATCGTTTTTTCCATAGTAAGTTCCAGGTCCTCAAAATTTACAGGCTTGGTTATAAAGTCAAAAGCACCGCGGTTCATAGCTACTCTTATATTGTCCATATCGCCGTAAGCTGATACCATTACCGTTTTTGCAAGCGGGCAGGATTCATTGAGCCTTGTAAGCAGCGTAAGCCCATCCATTTCGGGCATATTGATATCGCTTAACACAATATCTACATCCGGGTTCAGTAACATTTTATCCAAAGCATCATTACCATTAACAGCAAAAATGAATTCATATTGATGTTCTCTGATCTTCTGACGGAATTTCTGCCTGATAAGGGTTTCCAGATCTGCCTCGTCATCGGCTACCAATATTTTTGTCATGCTATTCTGGTTTTTAATTTTTCTTTTAACGAAGTAAAATCAACAGGCTTGGTTAAAAAATCATCTGCGCCCAGTTTCATGGCATGATTGTAGTTTTCATCGTCGCCGTATGCGGTTATCATCATTACCACCGGTGGTGGCTTTTCGTATTTTTCTTTTATATGCCGCAATAGTTCAAGCCCACTCATGCCAGGCATATTGATATCAGAAAGGATCAATACCGCCTCGTGTTCATGGTCATTCATAAACAGCAGGGCTTCCTCGCCCGAGAAGGCGAATGCCAGCTCCATTTCCCCGCTTTTTATTTCTTTGCGAAACCTTTGTTCAAACAGAACCTGTACATCCTTTTCATCATCTACTATTAATACTTTCATTTGTATGGCTTTTAATATGGTAAGATAATAATAAATGTGGTACCATGGCCTTCTTTTGTCTCCACTTTTAATTGGCCATGATGCCCTTTGGTTACAATATCATAACTCAAACTCAATCCCAAACCGGTTCCCTGCCCGGTAGGTTTGGTGGTAAAGAAGGGTTGAAAGATTTTGTCTAAAACTTTTTGTGGGATGCCGTTACCGTTATCACTCACAGAGATTGAAACGTTATCTCCAACTTTTTTTGTGGTTATAGAAACAGTTGGTTCGAAAGAGTGTCCGGCTGAGCCATGAGCTTGTCGAAGGGTCGAAGCCTTCTTTTTTTCATCTACCACATAAAATGCATTGGTCAATAAATTTAATATTACTCTTCCAATATCCTGTGGAATGATATTGATGTTTCCAATGGCATCATCAAAATCAGTTTTCATCGTGGCATTAAATGATTTATCCTTAGCCCGCAAACCATGATAACTCAATCGTAAATATTCATCACACAAAGCATTGATGTCTGTTGGCTCTTTTACACCACTGCTGCTGCGGCTGTGCTGCAGCATTCCTTTTACAATATCACCAGCCCGTTTACCATGATGATTTATTTTTTCTAAATTTTGCTTTAAGTCATTGGCTATATCTTTTGCATCGCTTAGATTTCCTTTATCTATCTCAGTATTCATTTCATCAACCAACTCGGTGCTTACTTCTGAAAAATTATTTACAAAATTTAACGGGTTTTGTATTTCATGGGCAATGCCTGCAGTAAGTTCACCAAGTGAAGCCATCTTTTCAGATTGGATGAGTTGTCGCTGGGTTACTTTCAAATCATCATATGCTTTTTCAATTTTTAGTTTTGCTTTTTGTTTTTGCAGGTTGTTTCTATAAAAAATAATTGCAATGAGTAATAATACAGCTATGCCACTTAATAAGAAATAGGTTCTAACCTTATTCTGGTATTCTGCTTTTTCCTTTTCAATTTTTTGCACCCGGAGCTGCTCATTGAACGTGAGTTGCTTAAAATCAGCCAGGCTTGCAGTATTCTTTTTGTCCAGACTATCTTTTGCAGCCAATGCAAGCGACGCATATTTGAATGCGCTGTCGAACCGGTTATTCAGCCGGTAGCTTTGGTACAGGTAGTCATAAAAGATTGCCTCGCCACCGATCTGACCTAATGACTGATATTTTTTAAAGGCTTTTATAGCATACATCAGGGATGAGTCTTTTTCTTTTTCATCCAGGTAAAACTTTGCAATATTTTTGGAGATGTATGCCTGGTTAGTTACATTATTTTGTTCATTGGCTATTCCTAAAGCCTGGTAAAAAAGTTCCTTTGCCTCTTTTTTATTGCCCTGCTCTAATGCTATGTTGCCCAAGGTTTTCAGGATTGCACCTAAATAGAAAGTACTATTTATTTCCAGTGCTAGCTTTTTTGCTTCTGTTTCATATATCCATGCGGAATCGAGACGGCCAAGATCCAGGTAAATGTTACCCAGGTTCATATCAGCCAGTAATACCCGGTCTGTGCCCTCCTTCTTTTTAACTTCAGCAGCAATTTTTCTTGCTTCTAAAAAGGGTGCAATGGATAGTTCGGATTTTTGAGTGATTCCTATCAGAATGGCATGCATATGATGTGTCAGGGAAAGTACTATGAGCCTGTTTTCTTTTGGGGTAAGATCTCCCGGATTCCAGCCGTTGCTTTCATTTGCAGGGTTGCCCGCAATCTCAAATGCTTCATTAAGACAGGGCAAAGCATCAACATAGCGCCCAAGCCATGTTAAAGCGTAAGCTTTTAATGCAAGTGCGCCTGCCTTAACAAGTGGTTTATTGTTCTTTTTTGCCAATATCACCATTTGGTCACAATAATAGAGGGCAGAATCCCGGTTTCCCTCTCCGTAAAATGCATATATAGCATAACATGCTTCAAAACGCAATGAATCATTCTTTGCCTGTTGATATGCCTGCAAAAGATTTACCGGCAACTTATCTTGTGCGGCGGTACCCGTAGCGGTTGCGATAAATAACAATACTATTAATGTGTACTTCATAATTTTAATTGATTGGTAGCTGAATAATAAATGCTGATCCTTCACCTTCCTTTGTTTCAACTTTCATCCCGATAGCCATCGGGACCCCACCATGCCTAAGCAGGTAATAGGATTGTAAATGTTGTTCCTTCATTTTCTTTTGTGTTTACTTTTATTTCACCGCCATGTGCTTTTACAATATCATAACTTAATGACAATCCCAGCCCCGTTCCCTGCCCGGTGGGTTTGGTGGTGAAGAAGGGTTGAAAGATTTTATCCAAAACTTTTTGAGGGATGCCGTTGCCATTATCGCTTACAGAAATTAAAACTTTATCTACGACTTTCTTTGTGCTTATTGAAACTGTTGGTTCATAGCGGGTGTCACCCTGAGCCTGTCGAAGGGTCTTCTTTTCATCCACTACATAAAACGCATTGGTAAGTAAATTCAAAACAACCCTTCCAATATCCTGCGGAATAATATTGATGTTCCCAATTGTATTATCAAAATCAGTTTTCATCGTTGCATTAAATGATTTATCCTTCGCCCGTAAGCCATGATAGGAAAGACGGATATATTCATCACACAAAGCATTGATATCGGTTGGCTCATTAACCGCACTGCTGCTGCGGCTGTGTTGCAGCATGCCTTTTACAATGGCATCGGCTCTTTTGCCGTGGTGATTTATTTTTTCTTCGTTTGATTCGATATCTGATGCAAGGGCTTTTACTTCTTCTAAATTTCCCTTTTCTATTTCAGCCTTCATCTCCCCAATTAATTCTTTATTTACTTCAGAAAAATTATTGACGAAGTTTAATGGGTTTTGTATTTCATGTGCAATACCGGCTGTGAGCTCACCCAGGCTGGCCATTTTTTCGGATTGGATAAGTTGGGATTGTGTGGATTTTAACTCCTGTAAAGTAGTTTCTATCTTTTTCTTTTGTTCTTGTAGAATAAGATTGGCTTTTTGTTTCTGACGATTATTACGATAGAGAAGCAATCCGATTAATAAGAATATAGCAGAACCACTAATAAAGGCAAGAGTTCGATTCCTGTTTTGAACAATCACCTTCTCTTTCTCCAATTCCTGCACTTTTAACAGCTGATTAAATCCTATATTCTCAAATTGTTTAGTTTTCTCTGTGCTGTACAAACTGTCTTTTACTGCGATAGACAATTGCTGATAATAAAATGCACTATCTATTTGTGCTTTCTCTTTAAATAATGATGTCAGGGATTCCAATGCCTGTAACCTGCCGGCCGGTTCTACAATTTTTGAAAATATTTTTAATGCCTTTCTTGCATAGTAAAACCCAGAGTCGGGTTGGTTTATAATTCCATAAAGATTTGCTAAGCCAACATAACCATAAGCCAGGCTGGAAGGATTATCTATGGCCAGGCTCACATTTACAGTTTGTTGAAAATATTTTTTTGCTGAATCATATTCC